>JALVCY010000040.1 GCA_027009605.1 Saprospiraceae bacterium | reverse complement strand
GGTATAAGCTAATTCAATATCTGCGGGCGCACCGGCTTCGTGCATGTGGTATCCGCTGATGCTGATGGAGTTAAAACCGGGCATGTATTTGGACGTATATTCAAAAATATCTCCAATCAATCGCATAGATGGCCCGGGCGGATAGATGTAGGTATTTCGCACCATGAATTCCTTCAAAATATCGTTTTGGATGGTGCCGGTAAGTTGCTTGCGCAAAACGCCACTTTCTTCGGCCGCCACAATATAAAACGCCATGATGGGAATCACCGCCCCATTCATCGTCATCGAAACCGACATCTTATCCAACGGAATGCCATCAAACAAAATCTTCATATCTTCCACAGAATCAATGGCTACTCCTGCTTTGCCGACATCTCCGGTCACTCGCTCATGGTCGGAGTCATAGCCGCGGTGGGTCGCCAAGTCAAACGCCACGGAAAGGCCTTTTTGACCGGCAGCCAAATTGCGGCGATAGAAGGCATTACTCTCTTCGGCGGTAGAAAAACCCGCATATTGGCGAATCGTCCAAGGTCGTCCAAGGTACATCGTGGCATAGGGGCCGCCCAAATAGGGTGGGATACCGGCCACAAAACCGATATGACCGGCTTCCTTGATGTCGTCAGCTGTGTACCAAGATTTTATGGTGATTTGCTCGCCGGTAGGCCATTCTTTCGGCTTCCCTTTCGGAAAAATAGTCGGATGAGTGATTTTTGTTTTCATGTTATGGCAAATATAGTAGAACTTTCTAAAAGTTTCGAACTTTTGGAAAATTAAACAATATGGTTCTTTGACAAATCCCGTGAAAAATGAGTATTTTCAAGAATAATGCAAAATATTTAAATCCATAAAATGTTGAAGTTAAGCATCGCATCTGCTTTAGCTTTTACCGTCTGCTTTAGCTGACGGATAAAAAACTAAGTGGGAAGCCGGCTTTAGCCGCATTTTTTTTGTATTTTTTGGGCAAATCAATGGGGCTAAAGCCCCTAATATTTTTGCTTCTAGTCCGTTGGTTAAAACCAACGGTAAAGTAAAACCAACGGTAAAGCAATGAAAATCTACCTGACTATATATTGATTTTTATCATTATGACTTGTGTTTGTGCAATAGCATTTCCAAAGAGGATTTTTTGTTTTTTTTTTTGGCAGAATCTTTAAATATTTGGTGTCACTTTGTTAATTAGAATTTATTATCAACTCGGTCTGTCACGGGATTTGTCAAAGAACCAACAATATTTGCTTTTCTTATCATAAGTCCTTAATTTGCAGGCGTAAGCGTTTGGATAAGCTGTATATATTGTAACTGTTTAGATACTCACTATTTTGGTCAAAAAATAGGAGCACTTAAGCAATTACTATTTATTTTATAACCATTAAACTTTTGTAAGATGAAACCCATTTTATTCTCTCTTCTCGTGTTTTTCTCTTTTTCTTCTTTTGCCCAAATGGAATTTTCACCGAAAGGTGCGGAGTGGTATCATGGGCAATACTATGCTGATTTTAGCGGGCCGCAAGCTTTTAGCTACTCACATTCTTCCTACGTAGGTGATGTGATTTTGGATGGTTTGGACGCTAAAGTTATTGAGACAATTACCTACCATGGTGATATTAGTCTGACGGCTTATGATACGATTGCTCAGGTTGGTGATAGTGTCTTGGTCCGGCACGAAGGGGCTTTTGAGTTGTTGTATGATTTTGGGGCGGGAGTCAATGATACCGTCAGAATTAGTAATTGGACTTCCGGCGGAATGGTTAATATGATAGTACAGCAAATAGATACGGTGGAGATTAATGGCGCTAAGCTATTGGATTTTACTTATTATGTGGATGTGCTCAAAGAGTCGTATAAGATGAATAATAAATTTGGTATCATCGATAATGACTTTTTACACTATCCTAGGAATTTCTTGACGGATTATAGTCCATATTTTACTTTTAGGTGTTATAGGGATGATGGGTTTGAATTTTATCATGCCACGGACGCTCCTTGTGACACACTGCTGCAAGTAGGGACTTTGGAGCCCCAATTATTAGATGTTGAAATCTATCCCAATCCAACCGGAAAAACCTTGAATATTGGCTCTGGCCAAGGGATGGGACATTTAGTGGCTTATAGGATTTATGATTTGCCGGGGAGAGTGCGTGCATCCGGTGTGTTGACAGATGGAAGTATAGATGTAAGCCATTTGCCACAAGGGATGTATCTTCTTGAAATGACAAGTAGGGACGGGAGGCTTGTCCGGAAGCGGTTTTTGAAGGAATAGCAGGAAGTTCAATTGCCTACGGCGTTCAGCTTGCCCTTCGGGCGTTCAATTTGTGCTTCGCACGTTCAAATGCCTTCGGCGTTCATGGGGTGTGCTCTTGGTTGCCTAGCCGTTAGGGGGCTTTATGACCTTGGTAGCAGCCAAATTTATTTGGCTGAAAAATCTTGGTTCCAAATAAATTTGGAACTACCGACAAATCCATCAAATATGGATTTATATTAGGCTTTGCCTGTGGCGCCATGTTGCTGCGCTCATGGCTACAACGGCAGTTGAAATAGCCGTTACATTGGATATGGAAAACTGTTTGGGGGAGTTGGTAGCCGCCAAATTTATTTGGCTGAAATTGCTCATCATTTTCCGAATGAATTCGGAAGTACCAGCGACAAATCCAACTTTGCGGCATTTCCCTAACCGGAATTAAGATTGAAGATTGCAGAATTAAGAGACGTAGTGAAAAGGCACGCCTTTTCACATCAACAAAGTTAAGATTGCAGAATGCAGAATTAAGAGTAGAGAAGTAGTGGAATAGTCCCCATTATAGGTTTTGCCCCCTTGCCCCCAAAATATTTAAAGACTTTCATCATAAAATCCCCAAAAAAACCGTAGGAGTTTCACAAGGAAACCCCCTACGGCCTTTAAATATTTGGGGGAGAGAATCCCTAGAAAGAGAAAATTCCTTTGAAAAAAGCTAGTACCCACCCGTTAAACCGTTACACCGCTACACCGTTCTATGTTGACCATTAACCCCCATTCGCAAAGGATACCGATAGGAATCGGCAGGGGCTTGCGACAAGAAATCCAACTTTGCTTTGGCTTTCTTGGGGACTCGGCGTTCAAAGGGTACGCTCTCTTGGCTGCCTAGCCGTTAAACCGCTACATCGTTAAACCGCTACACCGTTAAACCGCTAATTCGTTACACGGTCAATTCTCCACCATAACCCGTCCCACAAAATCCTGCTTTTCGGTATGGCACTTCAGAAAATAGAGACCGCTTATCATTTTCGGCAACGGCAATTCCAAAACTCCGTTTGGGCTGGTCATTTCTTTCGACAAAACCTGACGTCCCAACACATCGACCACTATAATATTTATTTTTCCTTCCATTTCTTTTGGAAATTGCAGAGCGATATGATTTTTGGCCGGATTAGGGTAGATGACGACGGGTAAAACGGGATTTTCGCTCCCGGGAATAGCCAGTACCTGCCCGACATCTGCTCCCCAAACACCGGAGGTCTTTGATCCTAAGTATAATTTATTTTCCGCAAGGGTCAACGTCGAATACTGCTTGGTCTCCAACCCATTATTTTCCATAAGAGACCAACTAGTCCCATCATCAAAACTCACATAGACACCTTCTCCTTCTATTAGACAAAACAAAGCATCTTTGTTGCCTACAATCGATACAGCCTTTTTTCCGGAAGGTAAGCCTACAGGCTCGTAGTCATGCCAAGTAAGTCCGTTGTCTTGTGAATACCGGTCAGCGAAATGCGAAAAAATCTTGCTCACTCCTTCAATATAATTAATGGAGCCTGAAAAATTATCATCTACTTCTGTCCAAGTACTTCCTTGGTCGTCACTCAAATACAAAGCACTTTGATCAGAGAACAAGTAAGAATCACCCACAACTACAAAATCTTTAGCTGAAAAATTTGGAGTACCCGGCGTATTCAAGGTGTCCCAACTTACGCCCAAGTCATTACTATGAATCACTCCATATCCGTAGGCAGCGTAAAGGTCGTTGCCTTTCACAAATAAATTATAATAATGATCTACATCACTTGCCACAGAAGTCAATTGATTATTTTCCCATTTAAATATGTTTTGTGCTGTTGCAATAAAAACTACGTCGCCGATGTGATTCACATCATGAACCCCACGGTTTCCTGCTTGATAAGGAATCATTATGGTTTCCCAAGTAGCTCCTGAATCAACTGATGTGTACAATTCTTCGTCCTCGCTGCTTTGTATGGCAAACAACCGACTCCCGGCCGAAAATACCTTTACCCGACTGGAAGCGACCAAGCCATTATCTCGTCTGAAGTGACCGGTAGATGTGATTTCGTTGATGCCCTGTGAAATATCGTTAGTGCCTTCTGTCGTGCCATAAAAGAAGCGATTGTTATTTTCTACATAACAATATACCGGTAGCGCCTGATAATAAGAACTGGGTCCGAAGTCACTCCAAGACTGGCCCTGGTCGGAAGACACATAGATTTTGAAGGGAGTTACAGCATAGAGCTTGCTAGACTCTCCTAGAATTATTTTGAATATTGAAGCCGGATTCACTAAGTCGATGGTATCAAAATTTTCGCCCAAATCGTACGAAACAACAAAGTCATTGCCATTTGCAACCACCAAACTATCCTCTATGATTATATCAGAAAAATATCTATCTGCCCAAAGCGTCCAAGTTGTGCCATAATCTGAAGAGATATAGCTTGCTCCGGTTTTAGTAAAAATAAAAGATTGTCCATCGTGGTAAAGCTTACCCTGCACATCCGGCGTATTAATCTGTGTCCAATTGTCTCCATCGTCATTGGATTGATAAATTTCCATAGTCCCCGAATGGGTGGTTAGGTATAGATTCCCATCGTTTGCACGAAAAACTTCGATGGCATCTCCGTCATAAAGCAAATAGTCAGGAATGGCTTTAGCTTCCCAAGTGGCTCCTGTATCCAGACTTTGATACAAGAAAAAATTCAATGTAGATTTGGTGAAGTCTTTTTGGCCAACCACCATTAAAATCTCATTGGTCTTCCGGCTAATGCTAAAAACCTTTTCATCAAAGCCCAACAAAGTATTTCTTTGCCATGACTCCCCGTTATCCGTAGATTGGTACAAACCGGATGCAGTACCGGCCCATAATGCCCCTTCAATAGATGCTAAACTGACAATCGGGCCACCTTCAGGCCCATTCGTTTGAGTCCAATTCAAGCTTTGAGCCTGAAGATAGGCGCTGAAAAAAATCAGCAGACATAGTACTTTCGTAAAATTTTTCATAATTTCTGTTTTTATTATATTTTGCCGATGGCGTTTAGTTTGCCTTCGACGTTTGATTTGTTCTATCACCATATCGTGATACCATCTCACTGTAATACCTTGGTTAACCAAAAAATCATAACACAGCGGCATACTGTATATGCCCAAAACATCAAAAACGTAACCCCCCCAAAACGTAAGTATTTTGTTTTTTTTCTTAAAAATACCTTTTTGGGGGTAGGAAGTGCTTTGGCTTTGGGCGTTCAATTTGTGCTTCGCACGTTCAACTTGTGCTTCGCACGTTCAACTTGTGCTTCGCACGTTCAAATTGTGCTTCGCACGTTCAAATGCCTTCGGCGTTCAAGGGGAACACTCTCTTGGCTGCCTAGCCGTTAAACCGTTGAGTTTGCTCCGAAAAGTCCACACTGCCAGAAA
>JALVCY010000039.1 GCA_027009605.1 Saprospiraceae bacterium | reverse complement strand
TAAAGTAAAATCCCAAACTAATACCCAAATCTCTCAACTAGCGAAGCGAATCAACTAGCGAAGCCTGCGAGCGAATCAACTTCTTCAACTTTCTCAACTAGCGGAATATCGAATGTAGAATGCCGAATTTCGAATATTGAAGTAAAAACCCAAACAAGAATCCAAATCTCATCAACTAGCGCAGCGAATCAACTAGCGAAGCCTGCGAGCGAATCAACTTCTTCAACTAAAACCCAAACAGAATCCAAAATATCAAATGATAAAGTAAAATCCCAAACTAATACCCAAATCTCTCAACTAGCGCAGCGAATCAACTTCTTCAACCTACCCTCCATTAATCTGAGCCAACAACCAATCCCGTCCCATCAAGCTGTCAGCGGTTTCAATTTTTTTCTTTAGTTTTTCCCGGCGAGTATGGTCATAGGGGGCTAGGTGCAGGAGTCTTTTGGTGAATTTCAAGAAGTTTAGGTAGCCTTGTTTGGCGGTCTTGGAAAGGAATCTGTTGCGGAGAACATAGACTCTGAAGCTCACCAACAGGGAATCCAAAGCCCTATATTCGTCCAAAGCATAGTAAGTGGCGACCAAAATGGATTTGGCTCCGAGTGCATAGGCGACATTGGTTAATTCTACGTTTTGGAGCAATTCGAGTACGCGGTCATATTTTTTTTGAGTGTAGTAGAGCCTGGCTAGGTTGTATGTTTTTGCATTTTCCTTTTGATCCGGAGGAAGCAATTCGGAATATTGTTGGATAAAGTCTTGGATATAATTGTATTTTTTGAGTTGGAGACCGATGGAGATGATGTTTCTGTAATAATCCGGATCGATGAATGGGTCAATAATAAGTTTTTTGTCCAGCATGATTGTGAAAATCTCAAAGGCTTCGGCAAGGAATCGTTCGTTCCCTTTGTTGATTTTGTGGGTGATGCAGTAATTAATCAAATGCGCATAAAAGGTTTTTTCTTGATCCTTGTTAAAGGATGCGGGTGTATTTTGGAGCCAATTTTTGAGCTCGAAGAAATTGGATTCGTCTTCGGGAAAGGAGAGCATGAGAACGATGAGATAATAAGTCCGGATAATCGGGGCATCAAAAAAAGGGCTGTGTTTGGTGATTTCTAAAATTTCTTGAGGGCGGATGGCGTCATTGGTTTGCATAAAACCTTGATAACCAATAATATCTGCAGCGATTTCCAGTTTTTTGGCTAGGACAAAGATGTCCAGATGTTTGTTGGCATTATGGAGGTCTTTGAGTCTTAGGAGCTCTTTCCGGTTTTTGGTGAGCTCGATAATTTTGTGGTTTTGTATGCTAAATTCGTAGTTGAAGAAGTGAGACTCGATGGTATTATGTCCTTTTTTTTGATGAAGTTGTTGGAGCTTGCGATTAATGCCGGCGATGTGGGTGGTCAATTCGGGTTTGCTCACGGCTTTGAGCTCTAGGAGTAGCTTTTGTTCCGGTTGCTCCTTCAGGATTTCGAGTGCTTTAAATTCGATGGCTAAGGCCAAAAGCAAAGAAGCCAACTTGCGGATTTTTACATCGTTGTAGGCTTTTTTTGGGAAAAGATCATTCCAGACTTCTAGTTTGGATGGCGTAGGTTTTTTATTCTCGAAAGAGGGTCTAATCAGGGCGTAAAGCCGGATGAGTTCCGGTTGTTCATTGTGATAGGGAGAGCGAATAAAACTATCTAGCTTGTCTAGTTCTTTTTGCGAAAGCACATTCAGAAAGGCTATTAATTTTTTGCTAAGCATTTTTTTATACAAAAAAAGGAATTAAAACGTTGATATACAAGTAATTATCAAGAAATAAGTGTCTATTATTTTGCACAAATGCATATTTTTGTGCTATTTTGTTAGTTAATGTCCCCATATATTTGTATTATTAGAAAATCTAAATAGGAAGGAAAATGAGAAGAAGCTTGGTATTTCAAGTGGTTTTAGTTTTGGTAGGTCTGTTTTTTAGCGCAAGCGTACTAGCACAATGTGAGCTATTTGGCTTAGTCGAGCATGACGATGCCTGTAATGTGATGCTTATCCAAACGGCTGATGGAAACAATTTTCTGGAAGTGAAGGATGCTGCAGGTTTTGAATTGGAAGAAGGGGAGTTTATCCAATTTGGATACGAAATTGCTACCGGAACGACTTGTACGAATTATATCCCCATCACACTCACTTGCGTGAACCCTATAGAATTTTCAGACTCTTGTTATTTTGATTTAGGCATTAACTGGTATCCGGGTGACACGACCTATGTGGCAACTCCTTATTTGAATATAGGAGTCGAAGCAACTAATTATGCATGGACATTGGATGGTGTTGTGGTCGGAAATGAAGACGTCTATCAAGGGACGCTCAGCGATACCGGTGAGTTGTGTTTGGATTTGGACATGAATTTTGATGGAGAGACTTGTCATGCGCAGTCCTGTGTTGCCTTAGATTTTTCTATAGGTTGTACCGCCTGTGTTGATTCTTCCCTAATTGATACAACCGTCTATTGCCCGGATGTATATGCGCCCGTATGTGGCTGTGACTCAGTGACTTATGATAATGAATGCGCAGCACTTTATGAAGGCGGAGTTCTACAATTTACGCCCGGGCCGTGTCATGATAATGCGGCCTGTCACGCGTCTTACCTGTCCATGGAGGATTCCACAAATGACCATTTGTATCATTTTTACAATACTTCATCGGGGGGAGGCTTTACACTTTGGGTCTTTTCTGATGGGGCAACTTACGAAGGTGTCGATACGATTGAGCACGAATTCGATGAGAGTGGGGTCTATTTGGCTTGTTTGTTTGTAGATAATTTTTCTTGTCAAGATGCGGCTTGTCAATTGGTGTTGGTGGGGGACAGTATGGATTGGGACCCGAGTGGATTTGGAATGGATGATTATGTCTATCCCGGGGATGGTGACAATAATGGAGTGGCTAATTTAAATGATGCTTTACGGATTGGACTGGCGTATGATGCGGCGGGTATTCCGCGTCCGGGAGCGACTAATCAGTGGTATGGACAGATGGCTTTTGATTGGGACAGTGCGATTCAAGGGGTGAATATGAAGCACGTAGATTCTAATGGAGATGGGGATATAGATTATCAAGATTTGACCGGAATTATCATAAATGGCGAGCCGTTGCCGGAAATGATTATTTCTAATACGCCTGATTTGCCTACCGTCCGCTTTGTACCGGATGTCGATACGGTCTATGTCACCGACAATATGAATCCAACTTATACCATTTCCGGAAATTTGGAAGTGGGCTCCGGGCTTCATCCTGTATATGATTTAGCGGGTATTTCGGTGGGGCTAGGCTACCCAAAAGAGTTCATAAAGGATGCGGTCATGGACTACAAGGATAATTCTTTTTTGGGCTCTACCAATGAACTTCTGGTTGTTCAAAATAATTTTCCGGGGCAGTTAGATATGGCTTTTGCTCGTAAAAATAAGATTGCAAAGAATGGATATGGTACCATTGGGAGAGTGGATATTATCATTGATGATGTATTTACCTTGCGGACAGGAAGTCCTACAGTGGACATCGTCATTAAGAGCTTGAAAGCGGTAGATTTAGACGGTAATGTAAAAGATATTGCTGTAGAAAATGGAGGGATTGCCCAAGTGGTCTTTATCGATCAAACAGCAGTGGGAACGCTCCATCCGGAGTGGCAAGCCAAGGTAAAAGTTTTTCCAAGTCTAGTCACTAAAGACTTTACGGTCTCTGTCGAAGATTTGCATCCAAGATTTATGGAAGTTTATGATATGCTTGCGCAAAAAGTTTATTACACGGAAGGGCGGAAAGTCTCCGGTATGACGATAGATGCTTCTGCTTGGGCGTCCGGGCAGTATGTGGTCAAGGTCTTTTGCGAGGAAGGCGTGGTGGTGAAGAAAATTGTGGTGAAATAGTCGTGCCGGCTTCTGAAAGTATGCTGAACCAAACTATCAAATCTTTTTATGAATGGAGATTTTTTTTCAACTGTTCAGCTGTTCAGTCGAAAGTACTGGGAATCAATATATAGGTGTTCAATTTGTCCTTCGGACGTTCAATAAGTGCTTCGCACGTTCAATTGCCTTCGGCGTTCAAGTAGTACGATCTCTTGGCTGCCTACCCTTTGACCCTTGACCTTTCACCCTTGACCTTTAATCACCTTTGACCTTTAATAACCTTTAACCCCTACCTACGACTTTTCGGAACAAGCTCGCCGTTAAATTGATATGTCACAGCCTAAATCATATTAGGATTAGGCATTATTTTTGATTGTTAATCCACTATTAATTTGAGTCTTTTGACCATCCTTACGGCAAAGTTATCGTTATAGATAGTGATGAAATACAGAAACACTAAAGATTTATTCCAAACAGGACAGAAAACCAAGCTTAACCTGATTATCGGACGTTTTATGCCGGTATTTATTCTCTTGTTTTTACTGTCAGACTCCGGCGTTCATGCCCAAAATCCTTATGATTTTTGCGAAAGTGCATACGAAATCGAGCATCCCGGGAAGTGGTGCTCCAAGTCCGGACAATTTTCTACTTTTGAAGCGACCAATTCCGGCTCAGATATCGCTACTTGTTTTGCTAATTTCGGAAAAGATGTCTGGTTTAAATTTACCGCTGTAGGTACGATTCTAAAAGTGAGTGTCAAGGGAGTTGGTTCCGGCAAAGAAATGATGAAGCAGCCGGAATTTGTATTGTTTTCCGGAGATTGTAGTGGACAAATTAGTCTAATCGGTTGTTCGCGTTCCCGGAAAGGCAAGCGTTTTACTTCCTTGCGGCGAGAGCATATCGTACCCGGTCAAACCTATTTGATTAGTGTGCAAGATGCCAATCAAGAAGCCGGCCAATTTCAGATTTGTGTAACGAATTATAGCCCCAAATTGGTCACCAAACCGAATCGAAAGAAGCCCAAAAATTTGATTCAGGAATTAAGCCATCAGGTACGTACAGGGGAAGAATTCTCCGTTGAACAATTGCATTTTGATGCCAATTCTTATGAGATAAAGTCTTCGTTTTTGCCGGTTTTATTCGAACTGATCCACTATCTAAAGTCCAATCCAAGTGTAGTTATTGAAGTGGGCGGGCATACCAACAGCCATTGCGATGATGTCTATTGTCAGGAGCTATCCAAGAAACGGGCGAAGGCCATTGCTGAATTTATTATGGATAAAGGGGTTCCTGAAAGCCAAATCACCTATCAAGGGTACGGCAAAACAAAACCTTTATATCATGGCCAATCGAAGGCCTATCAGGCTAAAAATCAACGGGTTATGATAAAGGTATTGAAGACTAGATAGTCTTTTTTAGCTTTAACCGTCTGCTTTAGCTTTAACCGTCTGCTTTAGCTTTAACCGTCTGCTTTAGCTGACGGACCAAAACTAAGTGGGAAGTCGGCTTTAGCCGCATTTTTTATTCTTTTTGGGGGTAACCAAATGGGGCTAAAGCCCCTAATAGACTTGCTTCCAATCCGTTGGTTAAAACCAACGGTAAAGTAAAACCAACGGTAAAGTAAAACCAGCGGCAAAGCAATGAAAATCTACCTAGCTATATATTGATTTTTTGTAACTATTATATGTGTCCACTATTTTGGTCAAAAAATGCCCTTTTTGCGCCTGTTTTTGCTAAAATTTTCTCACGTAGGGACGCACGGCCGTGCGTCCCTACGTCAACATACACAAAAATGCCTATTTTTTGCCTTAAAATAG
>JALVCY010000038.1 GCA_027009605.1 Saprospiraceae bacterium | reverse complement strand
TATTTTTCCGTTGTTTATGGCTTTGTCGTTGGGGATGTCACTGCACAATGCGTATGCGGTAATCAAAGGGTATTTTGGGCAGCCGTCGGAGTTTGTGCGCACACCTAAGTTTGGGCTACAGTCGGAATCCGGCAGCTTTCGCAAAAAGTCTTATTTCTCTGCAAAATTGGATAAGATAGTTGTTTTTGAAGGGCTTTTGGCGATTTATTTTGCTTTTGGGTGGGTGCATTCTTGGCAAATGGAGCAATGGGGCTTTGTGTTTTTTCATGGAATCTTGGTGATTGGCTATGGGCTGATTTTCCTTTTTTCTGTGAGGGATAGTTGGGTTTGAATAGGAGATTGCTAAAATCACTCGATTTTTTTCTTTAAATTCATCAATATTTCCATACCTTGGCTCTTCACAGTATTATTGGCTGAAAAATGCTAGTCTGAAATACTGTTAACTCACTTTTTTCCGGTCGGCGTCTGGCACGTCGAACGAATAATACTTTAAACGAATTTTATGAAAAACAGAAACAGATTTTTAGGGTATCTGGTGTCTCGGACATCGGCTATTCGGTTTGTTGCAATCGGCCTACTGCTTAGTTTTAGTATGGCTTCGTTTGCACAAAACGTGCTTAAGGGCATCGTTACAGATGAAAACACCGGCGAGCCATTGTATGGGGTCAGTGTGTTATTGAAGAATACTACTATCGGTACAGCTACGGATTTTGATGGTAGTTATGCATTGAGAATTACAGAGCCACATGATGAATACGTTGTGGTATTTAGTTATTTGGGGTATTCTCAAATTGAAAAGACCATTCCGGCGGGTGATATCAACAAGCCATTGGATGTGGCTATGGGAGAAGATTTTATCGGATTGGACGAGGTAGTCGTTACCGGTGCATCTGATTTGACAACTAAAAAACAGTATGGCAATGCCATCAGCACCGTAAATGCTCAACAGCTTTCACGTTCAGGGTCATCGGCGATTGATAAGGCCCTTTCGGGAAAAGTAGCCGGTGCCTTGATTAGTCAGAATTCGGGTAATCCGGCAGGTGGTGTATCGGTGACTTTGCGTGGATACAGTACAATTGTAGGTAATTCTAATCCGCTATATATTGTGGATGGAGTGATTATTGACAACTCTTCGACCCAATTGATTGATTTGGGTGGATATGCTCAAAACCGTTTGGTGGACATAAATCCGGATGATATTGACCGGATTGAAATCATCAAAGGGGCTTCGGCAGCGGCTATTTATGGGTCTCGAGCATCTAACGGTGTCGTACAGATATTTACCAAGCGTGGAAAGTCCGGGAAACCTAAGATTTCTTTTGGTACTAGCGTGAATTGGAATAGCTTGCGCAAAGAAATTGAAGAAAACATGGAGCCTTTCAAATGGGCTGTACCCGGAAATCCGGACAGTACCAGATTGATTCCTACCAAACGGTACAAAATGCAAGATTACATCTTCCATACCGGCATGGGAACAAATAACAACCTGTCTGTATCCGGTGGTAATGAAAAGACCAAGTACTATGCTTCGTTGGGATATATGAAGAATGAAGGAATCATCCGTAATTCTGACTTCCAGCGTTACGATGCTAAGATTAATTTGGACCAAAGCATTAACAGTTGGTTAAAAGCAGGAGCCAGTGTCAATTTCATCACTTCGAAGAGTAAAGAAGTCCCAAATGGTGGGATTAGTTATTTTTATGGAGCTTTGACGGGTATGAACTTTAACCACAATGCATTTAATCCTGAAGCCGATGCTTCAGGCAATTACATTTCGCCGCAAGGCTGGGTACCGAATCCGGTAGAGGCTATTGAGACTTTTAAATTTGGTCAGGATGTCAACCGGATGCTGGGTAATTTTAAATTGACAGCGACACCGGTCAAGGGAGTCACCATTGACTACTTGGTGGGTATTGATAGATACACGCATCACGCCAGCGGATTTTTGCCGATTGGCGCCCACTACGGCAACAGAACCGGCTGGGCAAGATCAGCTGTCAAAACATCTTTCTTAATCAATCACGACTTGAATCTTAAGTATAGAACGAAATTGACTTCTGCCTTAAAATCAACCAGTTGGTTAGGATTTTCTTTGCAAAAAGACCATACGTTTGTTTTAGCTCAAACTTCAGACCATCTCTCTCCGGTTGTAAATTCTACGGGAGCAGGAGAAATTGTCTCCTATGGAGAAGCCAAAGTGGACAGAGTGATTGAAGGTGCTTTCCTTCAGCAATCATTTGGTTATGATGATAAACTCTTTTTGACAGGAGCCATTCGCTTGGATGCGGCATCTCCATTTGGTAGCGATGCCGGTGTGGCCATGTATCCTAAAGTTAGCTTGTCTTACCTTTTATCAGAAGAGCCTTTCTGGAAAGAAAGTATGGGTAGTACCATGAATACCTTTAAGCTTAGAGCTTCTTATGGTGAAGCAGGTAATATGACCGCACTGGGTGCTTATGAAAAATTTGATAACTACATCCCAAAGCCTTACGGTGGTGTTACGGGATTGCAGCCGAGTACCAAAATGGGTAATGCCAATCTAAAGCCGGAGCGTCAAAAAGAATTAGAGTTTGGTGTAGATGCCGGTTTCTTGAATAATCGTTTAGGATTTGAATTTTCTTATTTTAATGTGAAGGTAAACGACCTTTTGCTCAAAAGAGTGTTGGCACCAAGTACGGGATTTAGTACACGTTTTGAGAATGTCGGTACGATGACCAATAACGGTATCGAATTATTAGTTCGCGGAGCCATTATCCAACAAAAGAACTTTAGTTGGTTGACGACCATCAACTATTCAAAGGTGAAAAATGAAGTAAATGGCATCGAAGGAGGTATCTTGAAGTTGCCCAACAGTTTTGGTATTTCTGTTGCCAAGAATGGGGAGCCACTCGGGGTAATTAACGGATATTACTACGCCCGCAACGATGATGGTAGCATCAAATTAGATGCTAACGGCTGGCCAAGTAGAGCCCAAAAAGATGGAGTCAATGACCGTAAAATTATTGCAGACCCTAATCCGGATTGGACAGGTAGTCTGATTAATGAATTGACTTATAAAGATTTCTCGCTAAGCTTCCAATTTGATGCGGTTCAAGGATTTGATGTATTTAACTTTACTGACCGGGTAAGCTCCAGGCCGATTTTTGGTGGTGGCAGATATGATGCTGCTGAAATCCGCGGAGATTTAGTTCGCGGATACAACAAGGCAGCTTATAATATCTGGGAACGCTATATCGAAGATGGTTCCTTTGTCAAGTTAAGAGAGTTGTCTTTTGGCTATTCTTTTAACCCTGCGACGCCTAATATCAGTCGTGTCAAACTATACTTGACCGGAAGAAACTTGCTTTCTTTTGATAATTATTCCGGCTGGGATCCAGAAGTAAGCACATCCGGACAAACCAACGGAGTACGCGGATTCGACTTTAACGAAGTACCTATTCCGAGGACCATCCTAATTGGTCTAAAGATGGATCTTTAATTCACTCAAATTGAAAAATTAAGAAAATGAAAATCATAAAATTATTCCTTTTTCTAACGGTGCTGACTTCTCTGGCATCCTGCAACTTGGACATCCCGAATCCCAATGCAGCCACAGAAGCAGACGTTTTGACCACCAAGGATGGTCTATTGGCCTTAGCCAAAGGCGTAGAACAAAGTTATGCCACTTCTACGTTAGGAGCTGCTATTCTGACTCCTGCTGTTTCCGGAAGGGAAGTAGCCGCCACGACCACTTTTTCTTCTTTGGAAGAACTAGAAGATGGGGGGGCACAATTAGCCGGAGAAAATGAGCGTGTTTCTCGCTTGTTTGCTCGGACAATGCGTACCAAAGGTATGGCAGAGACCTTGCAAGATAACATTGATAATGTGAGTATGTTGCCGGGTACAAAATCCGGTTTGAAAGCGATGGCCGCCTTGTATCGCGGTATGTGTATCGGAATATTAGCCTACAATTGGGAGCAAGTACCTGTGAAAAATTCTAAAAACAATGATGCAAAATTTGTGGATAGAATGGCTGCTTTACGTGAAGCTATCTCCGGGATGGAATCGGCTTTAGACGGACTTTCGGCTAATCCGGTTAGTAGTGAGTTTAATAAGTCTTTGGATGATATTGACTTGGAAAATACGTTGAGAATGTATATTGCCAGATTTGCACTTATCGTTGGTGATAATGATAAAGCTATTGCAATGGCTGATGCGGTGGATATGTCTGCTGCACCTAGATTCTTTTTCTTTGACTCCAAGAATGTAAACCCTGTGTACTCTCCTATGTTTGAAGGTACTGTACAGTATGGTCCCCGCAAAGACTTTGGGTTGCCTGCTAGTTTGGCACCGGATGCCGGAGACCAGCGTGTTGCCTTTTATTTGGCCGGTGTGACCAAGGCCGGAAACCATTTTGACGTGGATAGTCTAGTGGCTCCGTTTTTTACTGCTGCCAGTGCCGGTATCCCCATTATTTATCCAAGTGAAGCCAACTTGATAAAGGCCGAAGCTTACGCCAATAAAAATGACTTTACGAATGCAGAGAAATTTTTAAATCTAGTGCGCAACAAGGATGCCGCATCTGATGTCTTAGGGATTGGTGCCGGCTTGGGAGATACTTTCTCTGCCGGGGGTGATAAGCCTACCTTGATGAATGAAATTTATAAAAATCGTCGCATCGAGCTGTATTTGACCGGAATGGGTATGGAAGATAGCCGCCGCCTTGGCCGCCCAACGCCTCCTGACGCTGTGGACTACACTAGCGAAAGAAGTCGTAATTTCTACCCTTATCCTGCGGATGAGCGTTTGAATAATTCGAATACGCCTGCGGATCCTTCTATTTAGGATTTGTACGGTTTGTTTTTTGGTAGATCCGCTGGACTTTAGTCTAGCGGGTCTTTTTTTTGCGTATATGCACTATCCTATGTTTAAAATGTTCCGCAAATGGATTGCTAAGCTTGGAGCGCAGCGGAATGCCGATAGGAATCCGCAGGTGAGCCAAAAATAACGCACATAAGTTTCGAGTATGCACCATCCTATGTTTAACCTTTTTCGCTAAATTCTCGAATTAGGCGTTAGAGCCAAGCAGAGATAATACTTTCAGTTTGGTTATAATGCGAACGGTTTGGCTCACCAATCTCTCTACTATTTTCCCGACTTCGTCGCTAAAATAGCAGAGAGCTTAGCGATCCGGGCGCAGCGGAATGCCGATAGGAATCCGCAGGTGAGCCAAAAATAACGTACATAAGTTTCGAGTGTGCACCATCCTATGTTTAACCTTTTTCGCTAAATTCTCGAATTAGACGTAGAGCCAAGCAGAGAGAATACTTTCAGTTTGGGTTTGACCCAAAATATCTATTTTGCAGCATGAAAAATACGCCGTATCAAAAATACTTTGCGTTGGCTCTATTGGGCGTATTGCTCGTGGGAATCGCTTGGTGGGTGCTGCGGGAGCAATTTGTATTTTTGATGAGTGGTTATGGATTGAGTTATGGGATTTATCTTTGGCTTATTCGCCGGGATGTGTCGGATGATGTTGTTTTTTATTTTGGGATATTGGTCCGGGTGTCCATTGTTTTTGCGCTTCCTTTGCTTTCCAATGATGTGTATCGCTTTATCTGGGATGGCCGGTTGTTGGTGGCCGGAGAAAATCCTTTTGCTCTGCGTCCAAGTGAATGGCTGGCGTTGGCGCATCCGCCAAATGGTATTCATTCGGAATTGCATGACTTGATTTATGCAGACAATTATACGGTTTACCCGCCGGTACATCAGGCTGTTTTTTGGCTGTCGGCGCGATTTTCTACAAGTATTTTGGGGAGTGTGTTGATTTTGAAGTCGGCTTTGGTGTTGGCTGATGTGGGTTTGTTGTGGCTTTTGCGCAAGCTGAAAAGAATGGGTTGGTGGCAGCGACTTTTTGTGATTTATGCCTTGAATCCTTTGGTTGTTTTGGAGATTGCGGGGAATGGTCATTTTGAAGGATTGATGGTCTTGTTTTTAGTTTTGGGGATAGTCGGCTTGCGCAAAAATGATGTTCGGTTGGCGGGCTTGGGCTGGGGATTGGCGATAGCGACCAAACTTCTGCCGTTGATGCTCTTACCGCTTGTTTGGCGATATTTCTCAAAGGGAAAATGGGCTTCATTCCTTCGATTTTTAGGATGGATTTTGCTGGTGAATGTGGTGCTTTGGCTGCCCATGATTCGGATGGGTTCTTTGGGGCATTTGATGGATAGTATTTGGTTGTATTTTGAAAGTTTTGAATTTAACGCAAGTGTCTATTATGTCTTGAAATGGTTGATACCCCAAGGCTGGCGCATCGGTTTGATTACGAATGGGCTGACCATTTTGGTTATTGGTTATTGGGCCTTTCGGCAAAAAGCGAAGGATTGGGAGCAATTGATGGTCAATATGGCTTGGGTCTGGCTGATTTACTTATTGGATTCTGCCATCGTGCATCCTTGGTATGTGATACCGGTATTGGTATTGAGTGAGATGGCGGGCAAGCGGTATGGCTTGGTTTGGGCGGGGTTGATTTACTTAAGTTATAGCCATTATTGGATGGGGGGAATGTCTGAGCATTTTTGGTTGATTGGACTGGAATATGCACTCTTGGGGTATTTTGTCGTAAGCACAAATAGGCGGATACTGAGCAAAAATCTAGGTTGATTTGTGAATAACTAACCCTAAAAACGACCTTGGGACGTTTCTTCACGTTCTGTAGTCCCCAATACTACAATATTGAAGGCAGAGTCAAATTCATTTTGCACTCCAAGTAGTAAAGCGCATTGGGCATTAAGTGCAATGAATGCTTTGCCATAAGAATTTGGCGCTGTCAACCCACGGAGTTGGGGACTTCTGGTTCAACTTGGGTTAAGTCAATAATTAAGCATAATCAAAAGCACCAAGACAGTAGCCGGCACCAAAATATTGTCAAAACCCTTCGTACTTATCATCTCAACAAAAGTACTCGATATCGCAATAATCCCCGCAAAAATGACTGCTTGCGCAAAAGGCAATCCTTGTATAGTCAGTACAATAATGGATAAAAGTAAAGCGGACAGGAAGAAGGCCGTGGAGCCTAGACAGGTTTTTTGAAGTGTATGACCAAATAGACGAATATTGCTTGTTCTTTTTTGGAAATAAATCCCCAATATCCCCGCCAATGGGTCGCTTATCCCTAGAATAAGAACCGGTAAAACAAAAAACAAGTCATTGTCCAGAATCTTAGCCGAAATAAAAAGCCCGCTAATGGCGATGGGTAATAGGAAACTACCGGATGTCCTTCTTTGTACAGCATCAATAGAATTAAACATGTTTTTGCGTTTACCAAAAAATAAAAGTACAAAAAAGAAAACCCCAATCCCCACAACATACCAATAAGAATCAAAAATATAAACAAAGATAAGACTAGATAAAGAGCCTAAAATATGGGCTATTTTTCGGGTGTACTCTGAGCCAACCTGTTTATTTTTATAGAGATATTCAGAGAGCCCCAAGATGAGCAAGAGTCCAATCATCAACAATACCATATATAGGCCGGATGTACTCATATTCCTACGTATCTGGCAAGCAAAAGGGCAAAGAATCCGGCAAGGATAAAGCTATCAAACCTATCCAAAAATCCACCATGCCCCGGAAGCCATCGACTGTAGTCTTTGATGCCTAATTTGCGCTTGCCATAGGAGGCTAGCAAATCGCCTAAAAAGGAAAAGATAACGGCACCTATACCAACCACAAGAGATTGATAGACAGAGAGTTCTAGAACACTTCTAATAAGAACAGATGTCAATACGGTAACCAAAGCACCCCCCAAAAGTCCTTCTACGGTTTTGTTTGGGCTAATGGATGGGATGAGCTTTGTTTTACCTAAAAGTTGTCCGAAAAGTTGACTAAATCCATCAAATATGGTCACCAAAAAGTACGTGTAAAAAATAATAGGTACAGACAACCGGCTAAACAAAAAAAAGCAAAAGGCAAAGAAGATAAAAACGAGAAGTATAACGGTGCTTTGTATTTTGTTTTTATGGTACTTTAAGTTTTTTAGGAGCTCTAGCCCACCAAAAAAGATGATAATACTTGCTACGTAAGAGAAATAATTAGGTCGCATCAGAATCGATAGAAAAACAATATTGACGATGAGAAAATAAGTAAAGTATTTTAACCAGTTTTTTCTACGAATGGTCTCTAGTTGGTTTTGATTGACTATTTGAGTGATGATGGCACCCAAAGCAAAATAAGCTAACAACGTCTTGAAAAGTAATAGTTCCATATATCTATTTTTTTAGAACCCAATACAAACCTTTGACATTTGAGCGCATTTCCGGAAGGAGCAATTGAACGGCAATGTGCTCCATAAATGAAAGAATCCCCCACGCAATCATAAAGTAATAAAAAGGAGTGTTAAAGCCAAAGGCAAACAGGATAAAGAAAAAAAATCCTTGCAGGTAGCCCCCGATTTTTGACGAATACAAGTGTAGGCTCGGCATTTTTTTGAATTTTACCAGAGAGATTATAACGGACGTTAAAAATAACCCAATAAAAATATAGAAACTCAACAAATGCGGTGCAAAGTCTTCTGCTTTGAAAATAATAACACCCAAAATAGCCAAGATATAAGTCCCATCATCCGCCAAAGAATCTAAACGAGCTCCAAATTCGGTTTGTAAATTAAATCGCCGAGCTATCAAGCCATCCAAGATATCTGTCAATAAATTGAAAATTAAAAAACCGGCAAATAGCTTTTCTTGGTGGCTCAGTACCAAATACAAGACAAACGGAAAGGACAGCAGGCGATAGCCGGATAGGATATTGGGAACATTGATTAAATCTTTTGAAACTTTCATCCCGTACTTGTTTTTTGATATTGACAAAGCCTGAAGTTTAACACAATGCCTAAATTAAGCACAATCGTAGGGAAGTACTGCTAACTTTGACGAAAGTCAACCAAAAGTCAAGAATGATAATCTTAAAATACTGATAATCAACAAGTTAGGAAGTAAGGCTTTTTTTGGAATTGGCTTTAATTCAAATTCAAAGGTCAATATAAAAGGGAACTATTCAGGGCTTTGACCCGGTAATGGCAGGAGCTTGATTGGTAGCAGCCAAATTTATTTGGCTAAAATTACATTGTTCCAAATAAATTTGGAACTACCAACTAACCAAGTATGGATTTTTATTCAGCTGTTGGTCCGTAGTGTCATGTTGCTCCACACCATAGCTATATCGGCAGTTAAAACAGCCGTTACATTGGATATGGGAAACTGTTTGGGGGTCTAATTCCTTCAAAAATCTAAAATCGTAAATCTTCAATCCTGCATTTCCTAATGGGAGTTAAGATTGAAGAATGCAGAGTTAAGAGTTGAGAAGTGAAGAAAAGACCATAAAACGAAAAAAGACCTTCTCTGCCGAGAAGGTCTCCGTTGGCCCACTAGGACTCGAACCTAGAACGACGGCACCAAAAACCGCTGTGTTACCATTACACCATGGGCCAATGCCATAAGCGAGTGCAAATCTAAGAGTTATTTTGCTTTTTGTAAAGAGTTAGACCCATTTTTTTTTGATAACTTTTCAAAAATCACCAAATTTGGGGGTGTCAACTCCTTGAACTCAAGTTTTGGATACAAACTCCCCGGGTTATTGAAATTTTCGGGACTTCTTGCAAAAATAGTTGCCTGAAATATTCTGTGCATTGGCTCTTCATTGTTAACCAGCCTAGGTGTTGATAGCCGTTACACCGATATACCGTTACGCCGGAATACCGCTAATTAACTCCTTGAGTAATTAGGCGACTCCTTCGTAATCACAATATCATGCGGATGGCTCTCCTTGATTCCTGCTCCCGTAATCCGTACAAACTCTGCATTTTTGAGTGACTTCAAGTCTTTTGCTCCGCAATAGCCCATGCCGGCTCGCAATCCGCCTGTGTATTGTACCATGACTTCGGCTAAAGAGCCTTTGTAAGAAGTCCGTCCTTCGATGCCTTCAGGCACTAGTTTTTTGATGTCGTCTTCCACGTCTTGGAAATACCGGTCTTTGGAGCCGAGTTTCATGGAGGAGATGGAACCCATGCCGCGGTAGATTTTATATTTTCTGCCGTCCAAGATGATGGTTTCTCCCGGAGATTCGTCCACGCCCGCAAATAATCCACCGGCCATGATGACATCTGCGCCGGCAGCCAGAGCTTTCGCAATGTCTCCCGTAAACCGGACACCGCCGTCTGCAATAATCGGAACGCCCAGTCCTTTTAAGGCTTGGGCGGCTCGATAGATGGCCGATAATTGGGGGACTCCGACACCGGCAACAATTCTTGTCGTGCAAATACTACCGGGACCGACACCAACTTTGACGGCATCTACTCCGGCTTTTGCCAAAGCCAATGCGCCTTCTCCGGTGGCTACATTTCCACCGATAATTTGAAGGTCGGGATAAATGGATTTAATTTTCCGGACGGCATCCAAAACACCTTTGGAATGCCCATGTGCCGTATCCACCGTAATGACATCCACATCCACCTTCACCAATGCATCCACTCGATCCATCATGTCATAGGTGACCCCCACCGCTGCGCCTACAATTAAGCGCCCTAGTTGGTCTTTACAGGAATTGGGATAGTTTTGGACTTTTAGAATATCCTTGTAGGTAATCAGTCCTATCAAACGATTGCTCTCATCCACTACCGGTAATTTTTCGATTTTGTGTTTTTGGAGAGTAGATTGGGCTTGCGCCAAAGTAGTCCCTTCCGGTACGGTGACCAAGTTGTCATAGGTCATGACTTCCTTAATCTTAATGTTGTATCTAGTCTCAAAACGCAAATCCCGGTTGGTTAAGATGCCGACCAACTTGTTGTTTGTATCGACGATGGGAATTCCCCCAATCTTGTACTTAGCCATGGCCTTGAGCGCATCCGCTACCGTATCCGTCTCCAAAAGGGTGACCGGATCAATGACCATGCCCCCTTCGGAGCGTTTGACGGCGCGCACTTGGTCGGCTTGCTGCTCGATGGACATATTCTTGTGAATAATACCAATCCCTCCCTGCCGGGCTATCGCAATCGCCATTGCCTTTTCGGTCACGGTGTCCATTGCCGCCGACATAATCGGGATGTTCAATCTTATTTTCTTGGTGAGTTGAGCCGAAAGATCTACTTCTCGGGGAAGGACTTCGGAATAGGCAGGAACGAGTAAAACATCATCAAAAGTAATCCCGTCCGCCAACCAGTCTTGATTTTTGCTATTTTCCATTTGCAAAGGTAAAGGGATTTTTTGGAATTTTGCTTTTTTTTTGGGCTTTGCTCTTTGGGGTGCGCCTGTGGCGCTTTTGGTCTTTGGCTTTCTTGGGGACTACCCAATCAAAAAACCAAATCTAATCACTTCAAAAATCTTAAATCCTGCATTTCCCAACCGGAATTAAGATTGAAGATTGCAGAAATAAGAGTGGAGAAGTATGGGGTCGTACCCGTTATTTATAGTTCTTGCTCCGAATCCCCAAAATATTTAAAGACTTTTTTTATGAAAGCCCCAAAAATCCCGTAGGAGTTTCACAAGGAACCCCCCTACGGCCTTTAAATATTTTGGGGAGAGCGGTCTAAGAAAGAATAGCCACCCCCAATAAAAGCCTAGTACTAAGCCAAAGCAAAGTTGACCTTTAACCCCCATTCGCAAAGGGGGGTTAGGGGCTTGCGACAAAAAATCCAACTTTGCTTTGGTTTTTAAAGGGACAATCTAATCAAAATCCCAAATCTAATCACTTCAAAAATCGTAAATCGTAAATCTTAACTCTTCAATCAATCCGGCATCCCCTAACAGGAGTTAAGATTGAAGATTGCAGAAATAAGAGTGGAGAAGTATGGGGTCATACCCGTTATTTATAGTTCTTGCTCCGAATCCCCAAAATATTTAAAGACTTTTTTTATGAAAGCCCCAAAAATCCCCTTTGCAGAAAGGGGACTTTATGGCCTTTAAATATTTTGGGGACGAATAGCCAAAAACGGGCAGATTCTCAAAATAAACCTAGTACCCACCCGTTAAACCGTTACACCGTTATACGTTGACCATTAACCCCCATTTTCAAAGGGTACCGATAGGAGGAATCGGCAGATGAGCCAAAAATTGCGCACTGAAGATTAAAACATCCACTACACCATGCTCAAGCTTTTCCACAAAAACGGATCGCTAAGCTTGGAGCGCAGCGGAAAGATTGGTGAGCCAAGAATCACGCACAGGGGATTAGAGCATCCACATACTTTATGTTTAACTTTTTTGCAAAAATTACGGAAATTATACATAAAGCCAAGCAAATGTAGTATCTTTTTCTTGGTCTTGTACGAACGGCTTGGCTCACCCACCGCATCACTATCGGTGCTCCGCCATCTTTGTCGACTTCGTCTCCAAAGGCTACGAGCTTAGCGATCCGGTGAGTGGACGTTTTGGATCGTTAAGCTTGGAACACAGTGCAGAACCGATAGGAATCGGCAGGTGAGCCAAGAATCACGCACTAAAGACCAAAGCATCCACTACACCATGCTCAAGCTTTTCCACAAAAACGGATTACTAAGCTTGGTGCGCAGCGGACTACCGACAGGAAGGAATCGGCAGGGGCTTGCGACAAAAAATCCAACTTTGCTTTGGCTTTCCTAGGAACTACCCCAACAGGAGTTAAGAGTTAAGAATGCAGAATTAAGAGTGGAGAAGGGAAGAATAGAGTCCGTTATAATCCTTGCCCCCCAAAAAACAAACCTAGCAGCTAGGACAGTTAACCCCGAAGGGGTTTTCCCAACATTTGCCCTGTATTCACATAGTACGCAAGTGCTACATGAATACAGGGCAAATATGAATTAAGGTGCCGCAATTTTAGCCATAAACACATAAGAATCAGTCTTGTGATTTTTCAAAATCACCATGAATGGCCTGTTGAAATACATTGGGGGTGGAACAGAAGTAACAAATATCCCAATCGATGTTACGGCTGCACCTTCCGCTCCCTTTTCATCTATCTTCAAAAATGTCTTATGCAATGCTTGACCGATTTTTAATGGTCCACGAGCAACACCTAAATTAGAAAAATCTGCATCTCCAAATGGCAATGTCATCCCCATACTTTTGAGCGGTTCATTAAGTAATATTTTATAGTCCACTTCAAATTTTGGTAAGCTCACAAGAACACGCTGATTTTTAAGCTTAGAATCATATAAGTCATCAAGCATTTCCAAAGTCACACTATTTATAAACTCGTTGATACTTTTTTTCCTTGGCATTAAGAAAGTCATAGAAAAATCATCATTCTTAAACTTTAAGTCCAAAGCTTGGTATTCTTCATTTGCGTAAGCATCATAAGCCCCATCGTTATTCATGAAAGGTATAGACAAAACCGTACCGTCAGACTTGGTGAAATCCTTATTCATAGTCATATCTTCTACAAAACCATTTTTCCAATCCGCTTTAAAATAAAGTGCATTCATCAAAAACATCACATCATCACCTGAGATACTTTCCAAAATCTCTTTTATTCTGCCTTCTGTTTTTTCATCAACCCAACCATTGATGTCATCCTTAGTGGCGGGTAGGCTAAAATCATAGGTATATTGCTCCGCCTTATAATTTTCCGCAAGTTTTGTCAAAAATTCAGGCTTCACATCAATTCTATTGGCATCCCAAAATAAGGCATTGGCCATTTCCAATCTAGTCGTATCATCTTGATAGTCAAGGCTTTCCAAAAGAGATGCATACGTAGCATTAACGGCATCCATGTCATTATTCGGAGCCCCTAGAACGGAAAGGATTTGATTTCTTGTCTCACCATTAGCGCCATTGGCGGCCATCAAAAAGGCAGATTTGATACTCAAAGGCGAAAGAATAACATTTTTCTCATTCTCTTCATCATTTACGATGGTCTTAAAAATATCCACAACAAAATCTGTCGATTCAAAGGACTTTGGCGCATTGGGTGGAGTGAGCTTTTTTTTATCACAACTCGTCAAAAAGGCAATCACGAGAAAAAAATACAAATAGGTCTTCATTTTTCTTAGTTTTTAAAGTGTAACTATTTAACAAAACATGTATCCAATAGGACAGCACGAACCAAACAAATGGTTGGGTCGGTGTGTAATACCGGTATTATTCTTTCGATGACGGGTTTTATTGATTTTCTCATCATCCCATTTCAAATAGGCTGGGGTTGAACGAAAAAAACAGCCTATTCCCGCACTACAACTCTTGCAAAATACGGCAAAAAGGCATTAAAAAAGCCATATCCGCCTTCCACATTTGACGGGTAATTGATGGGTTCTTTGGTGATACTGGAGAAAAAACTACCGGCTTTTTGGGAGACTTGGAGATATTTGTAATACTCTTGGTTGATTTGGGCTAAGCTGATATTGAGCGTGTCGTAAGGGTCGGCAAGGATGTTTATGGCGCCATCAATGGTAGCGTATGGATATTCTAAATCATCAAACAAAACATATTTGGATGTATTTAAATCTCTTAAGGTGTCCACGCCTTGAAAAATCTCTTCTTCTTTCCCGCCTGAAATGGCAATCGCATAGTAATTGTGTGCGTGGACATTCACATCATTAAAGCTATAAAATAACGTTGCGTAAGCCGAGTCAAAAGGATTGCGGACTAACTCAAAATCAAAGTCTTCAATAAGCGGCAAGGCAGAAGTTGTGGCCTTGATGGGTGGTAGCCCATCGGCACTGGCTTCCAGCGTAATGGTTTCATTGGGTGCAAGATTATCCACCTGAGCAAGGTAAACGCCATTGGCTTCTAGGGAATCCGGCAATTCTTCAAAGGAAATAGTTGTCCCCTTATAAATTAGTTTTGCGTCTGCTCCGGCAATGCCCAGACTCTTCACAAAATCCTGATCGGCGGTGTCAGCCAACGGGCTAAAGCTTTTGGTCAAGTAGAGTACAATGTAGCCTTCCGCAGCAAACGAATTGACGACTATCTTCGGCGATTCTTCAGGAATATCTATCTCCAATGGCTTCGGTTTACAAGAAGTAAAAAGTGTCATCAACAGTAGAGTCCAAAACAAAGTGGTATAAATCTGTTTCATTATTTTTTGTTTTGTGTGAAGTTAAAATTGTACGAAATGGACGGCAGCAACCCAAATAACCCGGGTTGGGTATAGCGGAAAGAATTGCCATCTTTCACGACCTTAATTTTGTAGGGCTGTGCATAATTATACAGATTATAAATGCCCACACTCCAATCTCCACTGAATCGTCTGTCTGTACGCCCCTTCCATGTCAGACTTACGTCCAAACGATGGGATGGAGACAATGAAATGGCATTCCGGTCTGAATAAATCGGAATCAGGTTGACATTATATGCAGGGTCAAAGGCCACATGTTGGCCAACTTGTGCGGTAAAGCGAGCTCCACTTTGATATTCCCAAACAGCCGAACCAATTAATCTTTTTGAAAAATGATAACTACCCACCAGAGAAATCACATGTCTTCGGTCAAATTTGGATGGAAATTCCTTGCCCTTATTTAAGCCGTCAAATTGACGAGTAGCCCAAGCCAGCGTATAGCCCACCCAGCCGGTAAATCGTCCTTCGTCTCTTTTGACAAAAAATTCATAACCGTAAGATGTCCCCTTGCCTTGCAGCAATTCTGCTTCAAAATTATTGTTAAAAATGACATTGGCGCCTTCCTTAAATTCAATCAGCCCCGTCATCGTCTTGTAATAGGCTTCGATGCCCACTTTCGTCTTGTATGTCTCAAATAAATGCTCCAATCCCCCCGAATACAGATAGGAAGATTGTGGCGTAATGTTTTGGGTGATGGGATACCACAAATCTGTGGGCAGAGACACCGAAGAACTCGACACCCGGTGCATGTATTGATTCATTTTGGAGACGCTCAACTTTAAGGCATCGTTTTCCGAAAGGAGTACACGAAGGGCTAATCTAGGCTCTACATCGACATAAGTCTTGCCGGTAACCAAACTTCCCGTCAACCGGGCACCATATTTTACCCGCAGCCATTTGGTAAAATCCTTATCACTGTGGGCATACACCGCAAACTCATTGGAAATCAAATTTTGCGGCTTAGAATTAGGCAATATTTTGCGCAAGCTCTGTGACGTACTGACTACATTGGGTTTAAAATGATGGGAGACCACCGATGCACCAAATCGAATATGGTTGCTATTATTTCTAAAATAATCAAAGTCCAATTTGGCTCCTAAATCAAAAATCGAAGACCCTACAAAAATGTTTTTGTTGCCCAAAGTCCCCAATATATCGTAGGCAAAATTGGTGTGAATCAAAGAGAAATTAGAAAATAATTTTTGAGAGAACAGGTGATTCCACCGCAAGGTGTTGGTTAAATTATTCAAGTTAAAGCCAAAATTAATCCCAATATCTTCTTCATCCGCATCTTTAGACAACGAGAGCTTATCTTGGCCATAGTAAAAGCTATAAAACAACCGGTTATGCTCGTTCAGTATGTAGTTGGCTTTAGCATTCAAATCATAAAAATAGTAAGGGGGCACTTTCAATCCGGCCGCCCGCAACACGTGATCGACATAGGAGCGCCTTGCCGCCACCACAAAGGAAGCTTCTTCCTTTTTTATCGGCCCTTCCAACATGATGCGAGAAGCCAACAACCCGATTCCACCTTGGGCATGATAATTTTGTAGGTTGCCTTCTTTCATTCTGACATCCAAAATCGATGATAACCGGCCGCCGTAATTGGCCCCAAATGCGCCTTTGACCATGGTGACATCCCGGATGGCTTCCGAGTTAAACACCGAAAAGAAACCAAATAAATGCCCGACATTATATACGGTGGCTTCATCCAATAAAACTAAGTTTTGGTCGGCACTACCCCCGCGTACCAACATGCCGGTCGTCCCCTGATTGCCGGAAGTTACCCCGGGCAAAAGTTGTACGACCTTGACCAAATCCACTTCTCCGCCCAAGGACGGAAGATTTTTTACCGCTTTCATCTGCAAGCGAATCGTGCTCATCTCGGCACTTTTGAGTTCTTCTTTTTGCTTTTGTTTGGATGCGGAGACGACGACTTCTTCGATTTTTGTGGATTCCGGCGATAAGGCGACATCCAATTGGACGGACGCTGCAAGCGGGACTTTTTTCTCGGAAGAGACATAACCGAGATAAGTGTAGAGCAGCTTGATTTCGGCTTGCGCCAAAACGTCCCCGGTTAAGGTCAGGGAGTAAAAACCATATTCGTTGGTGGTCGTCCCAATCGTAGTACCCACGACAGATACGGTGGCAAATAATAAATCTTCTCCGGTATCGGCATCTTTGACTTTACCGGAAATGACCACTTTGGTCGGTGGGTCTAGTGATACATCCCCTGCAAAAACTAAAGGGGCTGTAAGAAGCAGTAAGGAAAGTAGAAAAATTTGCTGTGCATACCTAATAGAGAAAACCATGGCGCTTAGTTTTGAATGAAAAAGGATGGAGTGGCCCGAAAATTAGGCACTAATGTTTAAAAATCAAACTATCACCGACTCCGCTATAAAGGATAAGTTGCTCTTCGGTCAGATTTTCTATCAAGAAGGTATCCAACTCGTCCGCATCATAATAGAGAATTAATTTGTTATCGAGATAGAAAGTCCAAAATCCGGAAAGACGCTGTTTGTCAGGGACAGAGTCGCAAGGGATGCCTTCATCAATGAGAATGACAAAAGTTCCATCGTCCTCAAAATCGAAGGGGTCATCTTTTTCACATTCTTCAAAACCGTCACCGTCAGGAAACCAATTTTCATCCGTAAGCAATTGGGTGCGGGTGGGTGGCGGGGTCGTTTCTTTGCAGGAAAATAGAACGATGCTTAAGATAAGGAAGAGAAAAGCTGATTTTTTCATATCGCTTAGAAATTTGTGTCTAGAGCAAATGTAGTAAAAAATAATTAGTTTGTAACTATTTAGCCACCCGCTAATTTTTGCTAGAAAATGCCCTTTTTGCGCCTGTTTTTGCTAAAATTTTCTCACGTAGCCCAGCTACGCTTCAAAAATTGTAGCTTCAACATCCACAAAAATGC
>JALVCY010000037.1 GCA_027009605.1 Saprospiraceae bacterium | reverse complement strand
ACTTCGCTGTTGAGATTCGCTTCGGGCGTGGATCGCTAAGCACGGAGCGCAGCGGAGTGATTGGTGAGCCAAAATGTTCCCCTGTATGCCATTGAATCTGGATGAAATCTTCGCTAGTTGAAGAAAGTTGAGACGGTCGCCTTCGGCTCTCTGGGTTGAGACTCGTC
The DNA here is from genome assembly GCA_027009605.1 of Saprospiraceae bacterium. Taxonomy (GTDB): domain Bacteria; phylum Bacteroidota; class Bacteroidia; order Chitinophagales; family Saprospiraceae; genus HyVt-613. The sequence goes on along the minus strand of JALVCY010000037.1, from coordinate 5,541 downwards.
CCGATTACTATCGTGGATTCGGACTTCGTAGTTGAGTGCTGCGCAGGTTGAGACGATATGGGTTTTTGTTTGGGATTTTACTTCATTATTCGACATTCGGCGTTCTGCATTCGATATTCTGTTTGTTGTTTGGATATGGTTTTTGGGGGAGATTTCCAAAATTCCGTTGTTGGGCTTCGTCGCTTGATAGCTTGGCCGGGGGCTTCGGGTCTTTCGTGAATTTTAAAAATCTTGGGGCTTTTGTTTGGCCGGGGGTTGTGGCCTTTTGCCTTCACTCATCCGGGATGGTGTCCACACGCAAAAACTGCTGTTGCCCGGCATCTAAAGCAAAAGAGAAGAAATCCGGGCCGTTGGTAATGATTAGATAAGGAACTTGCAGGACAATATTATATCTGGCAATTTGAGCACAAACAGCTTCATCCAATTTGATTTCCGGTCGTTTGCATTCTACTAAGATAAAGGGCTGTCCTTTTTTGTCGTAGATGACAATGTCGTAGCGTTTGATGGTGTCGTTGAGTTTGATTTGCTTTTCGACAGAGAATCGCGCCAACGAATACCCCTTGGCATGATGTAAATAAAGAATGGTCAACTGGCGCACCAATTCCTCGGGCGTCAACTTAATATCTTTTTTACGCACCGGGTCAAAAAGATAGGTTTCGCCGTCCTTAGACTTTATATTTAGCCGGGCTTGGTAGTCTAGTAGATTCAAAGGTTTGCCTTTACTGTGGCTTCCAAATTATTTCTAGGATTGATGGCGACTACTTTGCCATCCCGCCCGATTAAGAAAGTAGCCGGAATGCTGGTCACACCATATTTTGCGGCAGCTTCGGAGTTCCACGACTTCAAATCACTTACATGATTCGGCCATATCAGTCCGTCCTGCCGGATGGCTTTGACCCAGCGGTCACGGTGCATTTGGGTGACTTTAGGGTCTGTACTTCCCCGTCGATCCCCATCCAAAGAAACAGAAAAAACCGTAAAACCTTTGTCCTTATACTTCTTGTATATTTGAACAACTTCCGGATTGGCTCGACGACAAGGCGAACACCAACTGGCCCAAAAATCCAATAAAACCAACTTGCCCCGCAAGTCCGATAGTTTCATAATCTTACCTTCCGGATTCTTGTAGGCCAAATCGGGTGCCTTCATCCCTACCTTGATGACCGATTTGCGAGCTTGCATTTCCATCGATGAAACATACTTGTCGTAGGGGTCGGTATAAATCTTTCTATTGACGGCCGGGTCTTGAGCCAATTTCTTTTGCACCATACGGTGTACTTCCGCAAAAGAAGGATCTTTCAATACCTGCAAGGCCACAAGAGAAGCCAGCAAAGGCTCTTTTTCTGCTTTTAGGGTTTTGATTAAGGCGTCCGGTTTTAGCTTTCCGGTGGTTGCGGCTTTCATTATTTTGTAATAGCGGAGATTCTGGTCTGCTCCTTTGACCTGTACGTCCAAGCTTTTAAATCCGCCTTTGGGAATATCCAAGTTGACAGATTTTTCGGCACCATCCAGTAAAAATATAAGCTGTTGTTGACCTAGTTTTAGGCTATAGACGCCTTTTCCCGGGTTATTCATGGCTATTTTGAATTGGCCGGTGCCGGTCGTTGTGCCTTGCCCCATTAATTGAGTTTTGGAACTGCTGTATGGCAGTTGAAGAATTTGCACCGGTTGGTTGGCGCTAGCATCTGCGATAGTGCCAGATAGGACAAAAGTACCGGTTTGGGCTGTTTGGGTTTGGGGCTGTTCTTCCTTGACCGGCGGGTTATTCTGGGCTTCGGGTGTTGGGTCTTGTGGCTGTTCCGCAACAGAGGTTGCAGCTTGCTCTGTATCCGCAGATACCGTTTTGGGCCCGGACTTGCAGGAGGCAACTCCCCAAACCAAAATGAATAAAAGGTAAATGTATTTTTTCATTTTTTTTATTTTTTGGGCAATTGGAATTCGCCCCTACGTGATATTTTCTTTCAATAAATCCAAGGCAGCGGGGATACCGGATACATCACTGCCCCCGGCTGTCGCAAAGAATGGTTGTCCACCACCACCGCCTTTGATGGCTTTGGCAATTTCTCGCACCAAATTACCGGCATGCCAGCCCTTGGCTTCAACCAATGGCTTTGAGATGACAATCAATAATTGGGGTTTGCCCCCAATATTGGCGCCGAGCCCTATGAAGGCATTACCGGTGGATTTTTCTAAGTCAAAAGCCATGGCTTTTAAGGCTTTGGCATCAGCCACTTCTACCTGTGTGATGAGCACGTTTGCCCCGTCAATCGATACAAATTTATCGCCTAATTCTTTGGCTTTATTTTTTGCGGAAGCGGCTAATAGAGCTTCCATTTTTCGGCTGAGTTTTTTATTCTCATCCAGTAAAGCGGCGACACGTTTGGCCGGTTCCTTGGGATTTTTAAATTGGGATTTGATGGCTTCCAATTCTGCGATTTGGTCGTTAATGTATTTTTCGGCAGCTAGGCCGGTGACCGCTTCTACCCTTCTCACACCGGCAGCAATCGCCGATTCGGAGATGATTTTGAAGAAGCCTAATTGGCCGGTGGCCGGTACATGAATCCCCCCACAAAGCTCCCGGCTATACTCCGGATCAAAGGTAATCATCCGGACCACTTCGCCATATTTTTCTCCGAATAACATGAGTGCGCCGGCTTCCTGCGCTTCCGCAATGGGGATATTCCGGGCTTCGCCGCGTGGGATATTTTCTCTGATTTTTTGATTGACTAATTGCTCGACTTGCGCCAATTCTTCGGGAGTCACTTTTTGAAAATGAGAGAAGTCAAAGCGCAAGTATTTATCGTTGACCAAAGAGCCTTTTTGCCGGACATGGTCACCCAATACTTTTCGCAAGGCAGCATGCATCAAGTGGGTCGCCGAGTGATTATTGGCCGTTGCCGTTCGAGTGGCTTCATCGACTTGCGCCCAAACCGGTGCTTTTGGATTTTGCGGAAGCGACTGCACAAAATGGATAATCAGGTCATTTTCTTTTTTGGTATCATAGACCGCGATGGTCTCGCCGTCAATTTTCAAGATGCCTTTGTCTCCGACTTGCCCGCCCCCTTCGGCATAAAAAGGCGTTTTGTCCAAGACCACTTGATATTGGGGTTTATCTTTGATTTGGATGGTGCGATATTTGACGATTTTAGCGTCTTCCACGGCCAATTGGTCATATCCCAAGAAGGCCACTTTAGGGTCTTCCGACAAAATCGTCCAATCCCCTACTTGTCGTTTGGCATCATCCCTAGATCTTGTTTTTTGCGCAAGCAACTCTTCTTCAAAGCCTTTTTCGTCAATCGTATAGCCTTTTTCGGAAGCAATCAGACGAGTCAAATCTATCGGAAATCCAAAGGTGTCAAATAACTCAAAAGCCGTTTTGCCGTCTATCCTATTGTTTTCGACTTTAAGGTTGTCCATTCGGCGCAAGCCGGTAGCCAGCGTGCGCAAAAAGGATTTTTCTTCTTCCAAGATGACCTTGGCCACAAAGGCTTCTTGTGCCTTCAACTCCGGAAATACATCGGCAAAATCATCCGCCAAAATAGGTACTAACCGGTGTAAAAAAGGCGCTTTGATATCCAAAAACGAGTAATAATATCGAACCGCACGCCGCAATATCCGGCGGATGACATATCCCGCCCCCGTATTACTCGGCATCGCTCCATCGGCTATCGCAAAAGACACCGCCCGGATATGGTCGGCAACGACGCGCATAGCAATATCTTTTTTGGCCGTCGGCTCAAAAGAGCCTTCATATTTCAGGCCGCTCTCTTCTTGGATTTTTGCGAAAGCATGGGCAAATACATCCGTATCGTAGGTCGAATCCTTGTGCTGCAACACCCGGCACAAACGCTCAAAACCCATTCCCGTATCTATATGCTTATTAGGCAATTCTTCCAAACTGCCATCCGCTTTCCGGTTGTACTGAATGAAGACCAAGTTCCAAATTTCAATAACATAGGGGTCATCCATATTGACCAATTGCGTCCCCTCGACTTTTTGCCTTTCGGAATCCGGCCGCATATCGACATGAATCTCCGAACAAGGGCCACACGGCCCGGTAGCGCCCATTTCCCAAAAATTATCTTTTTTGTCAAAAGCCAAAATACGGTCTTCGGGTATCCATTTTTTCCAAAACTCCTTGGCTTCGTCATCAAAAGGTACGCCATCAACTTCGGAGCCTTCAAAGATGGTCACATACAATCTATCTTTGGGGATTTTATAGACTTCCGTCAAAAGCTCCCACGCCCAAGCGATGGCTTCTTCTTTGAAGTAGTCCCCAAAAGACCAGTTGCCCAACATCTCAAACAAGGTGTGATGATAAGAATCCAGCCCCACATCTTCCAAATCATTGTGTTTGCCGGAGACGCGCAAGCATTTTTGGGTGTCGGCGATACGCGGATTCTTGGGGTGGCCGTTGCCCAAAAAGTAATCCTTAAACTGATTCATGCCGGCATTGATAAACATCAACGTCGGGTCATCCTTATTCAATAAAGGCGCAGAAGGCACAATTTGGTGGCCTTTAGATTCAAAAAATTCAAAAAACTTATTTCTTATCTCTGTGAAGGTCATTGTTTGGTGTTTAAAGGCAGATACTTCCCCTTGCGGAAAAGGAAAAATGAACGAGCGGCAAAAGTACGCAAAAAAACAAGGATTAACAAGGCATTTTGTTCGGAAGACCACATTCTTATAGGCATCAGCTTCGGGCCATCGCCCCCACATCCCAACCAACCAGCATCAAAACCTTCTCAAGCCATAAAAGTCAAGCCACTCTCCCCCCCACATAGGCTACCCTACAAACACAAGTCATATAGGGCGCAGTCGGGTTTTGTCCCTTACTTTTAGATAAATACCACAGTGAGTTGACTTAAAAAATTGTAACTGTTTAGGTGCTCCTATTTTAAGGCAAAAAATAGGCATTTTTGTGTATGTTGACGTAGGGACGCACGGCCGTGCGTCCCTACGTGAGAAAATTTTAGCAAAAACAGGCGCAAAAAGGGCATTTTTTGACCAAAATAGTGGTTACCTAAATAGTTACAAAAAATTAGCTCTTACTAGATTTTAGTATTTAGTCAGTCAATGGGGCTAAAGCCCCTAAGAGTTTAGCTTCCGGTCGGCAAAACAAAAAAAGGCAGGATTCTGGTTATCCCTATATTTTTAGCTTTTAGCTTTTACCGTCTGCTTTAGCTTTTACCGTCTGCTTTAGCTGACGGATAAGAAACCAAGCCGGAAGCCGGCTTTAGCCGCATTTTTATTATTTTTTGGTGGGGCAATCAATGGGGCTAAAGCCCCTTTTAGGTCTGCTTTTTGTCCGTTGGTTAAAACCAACGGCAAAACAAAAAAAAAAGGCAGGATTCTGGTTATTCCTATATTTTTAGCTTTTACCGTCTGCTTTAGCTTTTACCGTCTGCTTTAGCTGACGGATAAGAAACCAAGCCGGAAGCCGGCTTTAGCCGCATTTTTTCCCGGAAACTTACGCCCAACACAAATTATCGAAAAGGGTAGAAAAAACAAACAGATTGACGGTTGCAAATTGACGAATGC
>JALVCY010000036.1 GCA_027009605.1 Saprospiraceae bacterium | reverse complement strand
TTGGGCATTTGTGAGCCCCTTGGGCGGTTACGCCGGCTTCATTCTGCCAAGAATCAAAGGGATAACTCTCCCTTCCGCAAGGGAGATGTAGAGGTAACCACAAAGGAGCAAACAGAATAAAATATTGCGGGCTCAAGAGCCGGCTCATGCATTTGTCTTTTCGGAGTAAGCTTTACACCGCTAAATAACGTCCATAGCCTTGACAAGGAAAGTAAATAAGAAAGGCAAGTCAGCCCAAAACCAGTTTGAAGCATACATAAGTAATAAAACAAGAGCTACGAAGGCAACTAAGAACAAAATCCAGTACATTCCTCTAGAAACAGTTTGTGTATTTTCCATTATGGTGGTCTTTTATTTGGCGCAAAGTTAAGGAAGAAAATATAGTAATTGCAAAAATTTGTTCTACATTTGTAAAAAAAAATCGAAATGAGTCTAATACGCATCTTAAAGAATGCCTTTTTGATGAAGTGTCCAAAGTGCCAACAGGGTGATTTGTTTGAATCTTCTTCTTTTGGATATGGCAAAAAGTCATTTGAAATGCCGGAGAAATGTCCGGTTTGTGGGCAAACCTATATGCCGGAGCCGGGATTCTATTATGGAGCGATGTTCCTATCTTATATAATGACGGGCTTTTTCTCTATCTTTTTTATGGTCGTGGTGCATTGGGTGCTGGGCTTGTCTTTAGTCAACTCCTTTATTATCTTGATTTTGATTTTGGCTGCTTTCTTTGTATTTATTTTTCGCTTCTCTCGAGCTTTGTGGTTGAATATGATGGTACGATAAGCATGGTGTCGGCCTTATAGTTATTGGAGTTTTATTGTATTTATAAGATTTTTTTCTTGCTTTAATAGGGCTTGGTTGGGGCTATTTTCTTTTGGAAAAAGCGAGATAATTTTTTATAAGTTACTGATTGTGAGTGTCTTATGTTTAGTCTGCAAGAGCTTGGACAACCTGAAAACCAAAATAATGCTATATCCAAATACCGAAATTGGCACACCTTTTGCCGTAGGACTGTTATAACATCTAAAGGAGTCAAAAAAATCTAATTGTTCCTTACTTCTCCCACACCCTTCCATCTTCCCAAATTAACTAGGCTATATTGCCGCACACATTAAAATGTGAAAGCTATGATGAAGATTGGAAATTTTTTACTAGTGATGGGAATGCTTTTTACAGCTTCTACTCTTTCTTTTGGACAAGTTGCGAGCCTGCAACCAATTTTTGGTGAAAACCATATTGAAGGAAATGAAATCAAGTGGTTTGCAGAGTCTCCTGAAGCAACTCAATTTTTTATTCTGCAAAGATCCGGAGATGGCGTGCATTTTAAGCCTGTGGCAATGATTCAGAAGATTGATAATACAATTAGCTATTCTTATGTGGATACCAAAGCCAATAATGAAAATTGGTTTTATAGAGTGGTAAATGTTGATAATCAAGGAGTTGGGCAATATACCGGTGCCGTCTATATGGAGTATGCTTACGCCATGAATGATGAAACATCCGAAAAGCCACCTGTTAATATTACCATGAATGACCACATTGCTCAAGAAGTCAATTGTTGGTTAAATGAACTTGAATTTCCTACAATTACGAAGCTAGGGATGGTGGCTAATATTACTGAGTTGCCTCAACTATCTTCTGAAAAGAAATGATAAAATAACAGAATCTAACGAAGAATCCGGGCTCTGAATTTATTTAGAGCCCGATTTTTTAGGGATTGATGTAAATCCGCTCCAAAAATCAGATTACTATTTTCTATCCGGGGTATTTTACCCCAAAAAAACTAAAAACGGTGAAATCAATTTGTGTCAGTAAGTCTTCTTGTCTAAGAACTTTTTTGTTTGTGAGTTTTGTTCAACTCTCCTCGGTTCTTTCTTTTGCAAATGGTCGTCCAGATGATAAGGCCAAAGAGAATTTAGAAATTGTGAGTCCGGACAATACGCTGTACGGGGAGATGACCCAAGAAGGGAATCTTATAGAATGGAATAGCAATACCACAGAGCGAGTTGAGTTTTTTATTGTTCAGCGCTCAGTCGATGGAGAGCATTTTTTGCCTATCGCCATGATTTATAAGAAGAAGCAGAGCCGCTTTTCCTTTGTTGATAGGCAAACGGATAATAAGAAGGTGTACTATCGCCTGATTAAGGTGGATTCTTTCGGAAATGGTGATTTTACGAATACAATATCGTTTGATTAGTCACAACAGTTGCGGCACACACATAAAGGCATCCAGCCGAAAAACCATGGCACCGGAAAGTCGAAATACTTAGTCAGATTAATATCCTATCAGGGTAATTATTTGTATCCCATTAATTTGGGGCAATCGGTTTGGTCTGTGTATCACTACTAAACCGCTAAACCGAGCTTCGTTTGAAGCTCGGTTTTTGTATAAAAAAGAAGGGCGCATCCACCAAATGGTTAGGCTAGAATCCGTTTTGAGTAAATTTTTCCCTATCTTCGCCCCATGGGAAAAGAAAAGAAAACACTCTACTTACTGGACGCCTATGCACTCATCTATCGTGCGCATTTTGCCTTCATTAAGCGGCCGTTAATTAACTCCAAAGGTCATAATGTCTCTGCCATCTCCGGCTTTGTCCGCACCTTGTGGGATATCATAAAAAACCGTAAACCGACTCATATTGGGGTCGCCTTTGACTTAAAAGGGCCTACTTTTCGGCATGAGCTGTTTCCGGAGTATAAAGCCAATCGAGAAGCCCAGCCGGAAGATATCACTTATGCGATTCCCATTATTAAGGAAATTCTGGATGCTTTTAATATTCCGATTTTAGAAAAACAAGGCTTTGAAGCGGATGACATCATCGGGACAATAGCGCACAAAGCGGAGCAAGAAGGATTTGATGTCTATATGGTCACACCGGATAAGGATTTTGGACAGTTGGTGACCGAAAAAGTAAAGTTGTTGCGTCCCGGGCGGCAAGGCAATGATGCTGAAATTCAAGGACCCAAGGAGATTATCGAAAAATGGAATATTCAACGGGTCGATCAGGTGGTGGATATGCTGGGTTTGCAGGGAGATGCTGTGGACAACATACCCGGGATAAAAGGAGTGGGGCCCAAAACGGCTTCCAAATTACTCGAGCAATTCGATAGTATTGAAGGAATTATTGAGCATGTCGATGAACTGAAAGGCTCGGTCAAAGAGAAAGTCGCCGGTCAAAAAGATCAAGCTTTATTGTCCAAAGTGCTGGCGAAAATCAATACAGAAGTTCCTTTGGACTTGGATATAGACGCCTTGCATATTAATGAATTTAATCGGGCGAAGCTTGCGCAAATATTTAAGGACTTGGAGTTCCGGACTTTAGCTAATGCCGTTTTGGGGCAACCTAAAGTGGTGCAAGGTTCTTTGTTTGGGAATACAGAAACAGTGGGGCAAAAGGCGGCAGCTACAGATGATTTTTCACCGGAGCGACCTAGCCAAAAATTAAATAATATTAACACGGTACAGCATCAATATCATTTGGTGCAAACTCCGGAAGAGATTGAGCATTTGGTACAGTTGCTTGCGCAAAAAAAAGAATTCTGTTTTGATACGGAGACGACTAATATTAATTCCAGTTTAGCCCAATTAGTCGGAATGTCTTTTGCTGTAAAGCCCCATGAAGCTTGGTATGTGCCCGTTCCCGAAAATCCGGAAGAAGCCCAAAAGATTGTACAAAAATTTACGCAAGTATTTGAAAATGAACAAATTACAAAGATTGGCCAAAACTTAAAATACGATGCCATCGTATTGCGTATTGCCGGAGTAGAAGTCAAAGGATCTTGGTTTGATACGATGTTGGCGCATTATTTATTGGAGCCGGAGATGCGGCACAATATGGATTATTTGGCAGAAACCTATCTTAACTATGAAACCATAAAAATAGAATCCCTGATTGGTAAAAAAGGCAAGAATCAGGGAAATATGCGTGACGTTCCGGTTGAAAAAGTAGTGGATTATGCGGCTGAAGATGCGGATATTACCTTGCAGTTGGCTAATTATTTTAAGCCTATGCTCCAAGAGAAAGAATTAAAAAATCTTTTTGAAAATATAGAAAGTCCATTGAGCAAGGTATTGCGTGATATGGAATACGAAGGGGTTAATATTGATGCCGGTTTTTTGAATAATTATTCCAAAATATTAGCAGATAAAATAAAAGCAGTGGAGCAGAAAATTTTTGCTGCCAACGATAATAGACCTTTTAATCTCAATGCCCCCAGACAAATTGGAACCTTCCTTTTTGAGACCTTAAAAATACCGTACAAAAAATCCAAAACCAAAACCGGTCAGTATAAAACAGGAGAAGATATTCTTTCTGAATTGGCCAAGGAACATGAAATTATTCACGAAATCCTACTCAGTAGAAGACTGAATAAACTCAAATCCACCTATGTGGATGCGCTGCCCAAATTAGTGAACCCACGCACCGGACGGGTACATAGTTCTTTTAATCAAGCTTTGACGGCTACCGGAAGATTAAGTTCCAATAATCCTAATCTACAGAATATCCCAATAAGAACGCAAGAAGGGCGGGAGATTAGAAAGGCGTTTATTCCAAGAAATAAAGATTATATCTTGTTGGCGGCGGATTATTCTCAGATTGAGCTTCGGCTGATAGCGGAAATTAGTGAAGAAACCGCTATGCTGGAAGCTTTTGCCAAGGGGCAAGACATTCACCGGGCTACGGCTGCTAAAGTTTTTGGCGTTCCTTACCCGGAAGTCACCGACGAGCAAAGACGCCAGGCCAAAACAGTAAACTTCTCTATCATCTATGGTGCCGGCGCCACAAACTTGTCTAAACAATTGGATATCAAGCGCAAGGATGCTTCCGAACTTATCAAAGCCTACTTTGAGCAATATCCAAGACTCAAAGCCTACATGGAAGAGACGGTTAATTTTGCCCGGGAAAACGGTTATGTTCAGACTCTGATTGGCCGTAAACGAACCATCAGAGACATTAACTCCAGAAATGGAATGATGCGTTCTAATGCAGAAAGGATGGCCATCAATACGCCCATTCAAGGGACAGCGGCGGATTTAATCAAAATTGCTATGAATAACATCCAAAAGTATTTCTTGGAGCAGGGCATCCAATCCAAAATGATTATGCAAGTCCATGATGAATTGGTCTTTGATGTCTTAAAATCAGAGCTAAAGACCATCCAACCTGTCATAGAAGAAAAGATGAAAAATGCCATGCCTAACCTAAAAGTGCCTATCTTGGTCAGTATGGGCATCGGTGAGAATTGGCTGGAAGCGCATTAATTGTTGAATAAATGTTGAGTTTACTCCTAAAAGTATTCTGCTGTAAAACTACCAAATTTTATTCTGTTTGGAGATTTTGTTCAATCGTTTAACTGTCCAACTGCCTAACTGAAGGCCTTGATAATCAAGTAGTTATGGGGTTTAGCTATACGATTGAGTAAGAAGATAACGGTGAGTTTACTCCGAAAAGTCGAGAGTAGTGGTTTGCTCTTGAGTCCACAAAATTTTATTCTGTTTTCGCTCTTATTTTAACCCCCTAAATCCCCCTAAGAAGTGGGGAGTTAAGGTAAACAGAATAAAATTTTGTTCCGTGCTTCAATTTTTGACTATAGTGACTTTTCGGAGCGGACTCAACTTTTCAACTAGCGAAGCCTGCGAGCGAATCAACTTCTTCAACTAAAAACCCAAACAGAATCCCAAATATCATATAATGAAGTTAAAACCCAAACAAAAACCCAA
>JALVCY010000035.1 GCA_027009605.1 Saprospiraceae bacterium | reverse complement strand
CTTTTCTTTGTCAAGATTCACTCAAAATGTCTTGATATGTAGTTAATATGTCCCCCTTTCTTTTAAAACAAATCAATTTGAAGAAAGGCTCATCCTGTAAAGTTCCTAGATACACTCCTTCTCCCATTGCTGATAAAGTAATTATTCCACAACGTTTCATACCCTATCCTTGCGAAAAAAGGTAAAGTTTCTATACCAATCTCTATCCATTTTGATGAATTTAAGGGCTATTTGATGAAACGATAGAATGTTCCACGTGGAACATTCTTATGATTTAGGACGATTTCTATTTTAGGAGTCACTCCCAAATGCTTTGCATAAGCAGAATATATCTCTTGGTTTCTTATCTATTCTGCTATTGAATTGTATCACTACAGAGCGATACCAACTCCTATTATCTTCTTCTAAAGATATAGCCCATCTCTTCAGATAGGTTCAATTGGCAAAAATATTTGTAAGAAATCCCAACTTGAACATATTATCCCAACTCCATGAATTGGGGTGCAGTCGGGTTTTGCCCGCTACATTTCGACAAATAACAAACTGATTTAACATAAAAAATTAGAATAAATCTTGATTATAAAAAGGAAAACTAATTATAACTAGATGATAATCAGCTCTTTTTCAATTTCTTGGGCTCAACTTTGTACTATTAAGGGGTGGTTCATGCGTTTTCCTTACCACTAAGACCAATTTAGAATGCACTAAGATTACACTAAGAAAAAAAAGAAATCTGTCTAGGTTAAAATGCGCTCAACACAATATGACGAAAACTGAGTCATTGTACTTTTGGCATTGGGGATACTTTCCCACCCAAAATTTACTAAAAAGCCATGCCTGTCGTGTATGTATGTCGTGCATGTATGTCCCGCATGTCCCCCCGCTGGCGGGGTCGAATTTGCCCCCCCCCGGCAGTCCGGTGACTTCCGGAACTTAAAGCAAATTTGGGGGTGGAAAAAACTAAATAAAAACCATGAGCCTAAGTTTATACGTTTTTCCAGAAACTTGCGCCAATTGCAAATTATCGAAAAGTGTCTAATGGGGACAACTCCGACTGCGCCCAATGGGTTGGTAGTAACAAATTTTTATGTTAAAAGCATAAAGTGCACATAATGCTTGTTGCACTTCACTACTCGGAGTAACCAACTGACTTTGGGACTACAATCAATATTGCATTATTTTGGGACTACAGATGTAATTTGATTTTACTCGTTAATCCGGCATGTCCTGACAGAAATATCGGAAGGGGGTTGAAACAAAGAAGACAACTTGGCTTTGACTATTAAAGAAACAACCCAATCAAAAACCTAGTCATTTTTCTCTCATTTTGTCCCAAAAGGACGAAAAATGCCATTTTTTCAAACACGCAAAAAAATAGACATTTTAGGTATTGAACTTACGTACTATTTAAAAAATATGACGCTAATCACCCAAATAGACTATACTAATCAATAAGATAAAATTTGCACTATCCAAATTTGTAAAACAAAAGGGTTTTAACTAACTTTAGACCGAAGTAAATAATTCCGCCGGAAAGCAAAAATCCGACAATTTGTCAATAAAAAAAACTAATAATGGAAACTAAAAAAATCAGAAACATTGTCCTGCTTGGACACTCGGGTTCAGGCAAATCAACATTTGCCGAAACTATGTTATTTGAAGCAGGCGCCATTAAGCGACGCGGTACCATCCAAGAAGGTAACACCATCTCCGATTTTACAAACATTGAAAAAGAAAAGCAAAATTCTATCTTTTCTTCTCTAATGCACTTGAATTGGCGGGGCAACAGAATCAACATCATGGATACTCCGGGATTAGATGATTTAGTTGGCGAAGTTATTTCTTCAATGAAAGTAGCGGATACAGGCGTCATGATATTGAATGCCAAAAGCGGTGTGGAAGTAGGTACAGAAATTCTTTGGGATTACACCAATGATTATAAAACACCCATGATTTTTGTAATTAATCAGGTAGATCATGAAAATGCTAATTTTGATGATACTTTGGCGCAAGCTAAACAAAGATTCGGCAACAAGGTACTTCCTTTTCAATATCCATTAAATCCAGGTAAGGATTTTAATACCATCATCGATGCCTTAAGAATGGTCATGTATGTTTTCCCACCAGATGGTGGAAAACCGGAAAAAAAGCCTATTCCCGAAAACGAAAAGGAAAAAGCTCAAAATATGCACAATGCATTGGTAGAAGCTGCCGCTGAAAATGATGAAGCCTTAATGGAAAAATTCTTTGAAGATGGTAGCCTTACAGAAGATGAATTAGCTGAAGGACTTACTAAAGGACTTGTTAATCATGATGTATTCCCTGTTTTTTGCGCAAGCGCTGAAAAAAATATGGGCTCCGGTAGAATTATGGGATTTCTTAATGATATTGCTCCCTCACCGGCGGATAGAGATGACATTAAATTACAAGATGGTACTACAATAAAATGTAGTAAAGATGGAGACACTTCACTCTTCATTTACAAAACCATGTCTGAACCCGGAGTAGGAAACCTTTCATACTTCAAAGTCATGTCCGGAAAAATAGCTACCGGTCAAGAATTAGTCAATGCCGAAAATGGAACGACGGAAAGATTTTCCCAAATTTATATAGCGAACGGAAAACTCAGAGAACACCAAGACGAATTATTAGCCGGAGATTTGGGGGTTACGGTCAAACTAAAAAATACACATACCAATAACACACTTAATCCAAAAGGAATTAACAGAAAGATTGAAGAAATCAAATTTCCTGCTCCAAGACACCGGGCGGCAGTAGTCGCTCCTTCATCTTCGGATGTAGAAAAAATGGCTAAGGCTCTTCACTCCATCCATGAAGAAGATCCTACATTAATAGTCGAATTTTCTAAAGAATTGAAGCAAACAATCCTTCATGGACAGGGAAAACTACATTTTGATATAGTAAAATATAAAGCGAATAAAGTATATAATGTAGATTTTGTTTTTGAAAGACCCAAAATACCCTACCGCGAGACCATCACAAAAATGGCAGAAGAGCAATACAGACACAAAAAGCAAAGTGGTGGTTCCGGTCAATTTGCAGAAGTACACATGAGAATAGAACCTTACTACGAAGCTATGCCTGACCCGGCCAACTTAACAGTGCGAAAAAAAGAAGTGGAAGATTTGCCTTGGGGTGGAAAACTAGCTTTCTATTGGTGTATTGTTGGGGGTTCGATTGATGCAAGATTTGCAAATGCCATCAAAAAAGGAATTCTTCAAAGAATGGAAGAAGGGCCACTGACCGGTTCTAATTGTAGAGATATCAGGGTCTCCATTTATGATGGAAAAATGCACGCCGTTGACTCCAACGATATGGCCTTTATGATTGCTGCAGCGCAAGGATTCAAAAACGCCTTCCACAGAGCAGGCCCACAAATTATGGAGCCTATTTATGAAGTAAATATTCTCTGTGATAATGATGTCATGGGTGACGTGATGAGTGATTTGAATACAAGAAGAGCCATTATTCAAGGCATGGATACGGAAGGTCATTATCAAAAAATTACCGCAAAAATACCTTTGAAAGAATTATACAACTATTCTTCAAGTTTGCGATCTATCACACAAGGTAAGGCCAAGTTTTCCAGAAAGTTTTCTGAATATGCACAAACTCCACATGATGTTCAAAAAGAATTAGTGGATGCCTATAAAGCAGAAACTGCTGATTCTTAAGCACTTGTGCAACATAATATTAAAAAAGGGCTATTCTTTTATTAAGAATAGTCCTTTTTTATATTATTTATTCTTTTACAATTAATAATCTTTTTTTTTTAAAACAAAAGTTAGAACCCATTAAAAATTAAATTTACTTGATTTTAGCATGCCTTTTCAAAATTTGTTCAACCTTAAATAAATCACTGGTCGAATCAAATTTTAGCTTAAACTTAAACATGGATTTTGTAGCTCTTTGCGAGCGATGGAGACGCAGTATCAGAGCATTATCCCGGATGGAATAATTAATCAACAAAGCCTTATAGGGTGGTATCAAAGAATCAAAATCCAAACCACTATAAAATATAAATACCCCGGAATACTTTGACAAGAGCCCTTTAAATCGAACAAAAATTCCTTTATCA
Source organism: Saprospiraceae bacterium (assembly GCA_027009605.1). Classification (GTDB taxonomy): domain Bacteria; phylum Bacteroidota; class Bacteroidia; order Chitinophagales; family Saprospiraceae; genus HyVt-613. The sequence goes on along the minus strand of JALVCY010000035.1, from coordinate 13,979 downwards.
TTTATATAAAAGTCACACCTCGTTAATCTCCAATTCAGAAAAGAATACATCTGAAGATATTTACTTTTAAACACGACCGTATCAGACGCAAGATACGAGGCCATGAAGGATTCAAACATTTTCCTACTAAAATAATAAAATCCCCTCTTCCGTTTCAAAAATAAAAGATTGAGACCAATTACAAAAGCGAAAAAGAAAAGCGGAATCACAAGAACACTAGTATCTCTAGTCATAACCGGTAATTTTCCCAAAGGTACAAAAGTCATAAACCAAAAGGAAGGGAAAAAAAAGTATTATATTATATTTTTTTTATATCAATTGTAACTGTGGCACAATAATTGCGTACTATTGGTATATAATTATCACAAAATTGCTTTCCACATCAACAGTTGGTTTGGTGTTGGCAATCCTATTGTTTATCCACAGTAACTAACAATCCCTATTAATATATATTTTTTATCATAATATATAACTAAGAAGTGTTAGCACAACACCTACTTATTGACAGACAAGTCCATCTACTCCACATCCACATTCTTATAAAATTTGAACATAAGTACAATCCACAGCTTGTTGAAAACAAAGCCAAATAGCTCTAAATCAAGCTGTTATAGTCACAACAATTGTTAATCTACAAAAATAAAATCTTAACAATACCAAAACCAAAAATAAACGACTTATATTTACCACAAATCAACAGTCCTAATGATGAGTGTGTTTTTTTTAAAAATTTTATTAAACCTTCATTAAAGGGATATTAGTTTTGTGGAAAACCAATAAATCATCTCTTTTATGAAGTTGTTTGTAAAAAGCAAATCTCCATTTCCGGTTCGCATCTGGTTATTTGTTGGCTTAGTCATGATATTCTTTCAGGTTATTTTGGGGGGCATCACTCGCCTGACCGGCTCCGGTTTGTCGATTACCAAATGGGATATCGTTACCGGCATCATTCCCCCATTGTCTGAAGATGCTTGGCAAGAAGCCTATCAACTTTATCAGCAAACACCCCAGTATGAAAAAGTAAATAAAGATATGAATCTTACGGCTTTTAAGCATATTTACTTTTGGGAATTTATCCACAGATTGTGGGCAAGAAGTATGGGGTTTGTGTTTATTTTTCCTTTGCTCTATTTTTTGCGCAAGCGTTGGATCCATCCAAGGCTCAAAAGGGATTTGTGGATAGTCTTTTTCTTAGCGGCTATTGTGGCTTCTTTCGGGTGGATTATGGTGGCCAGCGGCTTGGTTAATCGCCCCTGGGTGAATGCCTATAAACTGATGTTGCATTTAAGTTTGGCTATTTTGCTTTTTGAATATTTATTAGTGACTTTCGTCAAAAATAGTGGCGTACCGGTGTCCGGGAAGATTCCTTTCGGAAAAAATGGAAAATGGCTGTTAGGACTATTGATTTTAGTGGCTTTTCAAGTCATGCTAGGTGGCTTAATGTCCGGAATGAAAGCCGGATTTTCTTATCCTTCGTTTCCGAAAATGAATGGAGAATGGATACCCAATATTTTAATGAATCCTGCTGAGTGGACTCTAGTCAATATGAAAAATTATGACTCGGGAAATCTCTTTGCTACCGGCTTAGTTCAATTTGTACATCGGTTGACGGCTTATATAATTGCCATTGTAGGGATTATTCTTATAAAAAAAGTATTTTCTTCCGATGCCCATCCGGCCTATAAAAGATTGGTGGCAGTATTAGGATTATTATTGAGCCTACAGATTACTTTGGGAATATTCACGCTTTTGGGTTGCCGGAGTGGAAAAGTACCTTTGACCTTGGGGGTGATGCATCAAGCATTTGGACTTTTATCACTATCTTGCGTGGTTGTCATTTGGTTTTTAAATAAGAAAGCTGACGTCTAGTAGTTGAGCTTTATTATAACCTAGGCATTTATACCGGATAGGTACGGTGTAAAAACAAAAAAATATTCTATTTTTGTGTAAGAAAAGCGCAAGTAAAATGAAGAAATTCGTTGACATCGAAAAGGTCATAAGAGATAAAAATCCAAAGTTGTTGGAGTGGTTGCCCGGATTTGTGCTAAGGTATATTAAAAAAATAACCCATGAAGAAGACCTGAACCAAAGTATGGCTAAGCTCCATGACAAAAAAGGAGTCGAATTTTGTACTGCTGCGCTAGAAGAATTAAACATAACCGTACGCTCCAAAGGCTTAGAAAATATCCCCCGCCAAGGTGGCTGTTTATTTGTCTGTAATCATCCCTTAGGCGGGATGGATGCCTTGGCAATTGTACACGAAGTCTATGCTATTAGGCCGGATATTAAGTTTATCGTTAACGATGTTTTGATGAATATTGAGAACGTGAAAATGTTGTTTCAAGGAGTCAATAAGCATGGAAAAACAGCCAAAGAATCACTCAAAAAAGTAACCGAATTATTCGCTAGTGATCAAGCCCTATTTATCTTTCCGGCCGGCTTAGTTTCTCGAAAGAGAAATGGCAAAATAGAAGACTTAGAGTGGAAAAAAACTTTTATTACTCAAGCCAAAAAGAATAAAAAACCTGTGTTGCCTGTTTATGTTACCGGACGGTTATCTAATTTTTTCTATCGCTTGGCTAATATTCGAACCTTTTTGGGCATTAAGTCCAATATTGAAATGATGTACCTTGCAGATGAGATGTACAAGCAGAAAAATGTAGTGATTGACTTAGTCTTTGGCGAAGTCATCGCTCCGGAGACTTTTGATTCGTCTAAAAGTGATTGGGAGTGGGCACAATGGGTCAAAGCAAAGACTTATCAGCTGAAAAAAAAGTTACTAACTCCCTAATTTGTCACTTCTAGCCCTATTCAAAGCAAAATATTTCTATATTTTAACATTTACTAGATTTTTAGTACTTTTGCTAAAAATGAAAAACCATGCTAATCTTTTGCGGTCGGCAAAGATGTATATCGGCTTGTTGAATGATTAGTTTTTAAGAAATGATTACCATTTCTTACTACTAATGTTGTTGAATATGAAGAAGAATCACGCCAAACTGATTCCTGAAATAGATAAGGATGTGCTCCGAAAAGAGTTGAGTCCGGAGCGCTACTTGCGTAAAACGAATAAGCTAAATAACGAAGTTTACGTCGTAAATCACCATAATGCACCCCATGTCATGCGAGAAATAGGACGACTTCGAGAGTTATCCTTTAGAGAGCCCGGGGGCGGTACCGGAATGGCCTTGGATATTGATGAATATGATACTTCTGAACGATGTTATCAACAAATGATTATTTATAATCCGGACGAAGCTGAAATCGTTGGTGGATACCGCTTTATCAAATGCGTAGATGCTTATCATGCCGAAAAGGATGAATATGAATTATCCACTTTGCATTATTTTGATTTCTCGGAAGAGTTTATTACAGATTATTTGCCCAAAACCATCGAATTAGGCCGTTCTTGGATTCAGCCCAAATACCAATCGGGGCGAGAAGGCAATGCCCGGCGGGGTATTTTTGCTTTAGATAATTTATGGGATGGGCTTGGAGCAATTATCCATGACAATCCGGATATAGACTATCTTTTTGGAAAAGTTACGATGTATCCGGACTATAATCGGGAAAGTCGAGATGCTTTGCTTCATTTTATGCATTATTATTTCCCGGATAAAGACAAGTTGGTGGTTCCCAAAGAACCACTGCATCTAGACTATGGTTGGGAGCACTTTCGTGAAATGTTTGAAGGAAAAACCTACAAAGAAGGACATCGTGCTTTGAACAAATTCATCAGGGAAAGGAAACATAACATCCCACCTTTAATCAATAGTTACATGAATTTGTCATCCACGATGAAGACTTTTGGCTCTGCTTTGAATGATGACTTTGGCTTTGTAGAAGAAACCGGAATTCTGGTAACCATCGCTGATATTCACGAGAAAATGCGGAATCGGTATATTGGAAAGTTTGAGTAAATTAGGGGAGTGCGTTGGTTGATTCGCTTCGTTAGAGTTGAAGAAGTTGAAGAAGTTGATTCGCTCGCAGGCTTCGCTAGTTGAAGAAGTTGAGACCGTTCGCCTACGGCTCTCTAGGTTGAGAACTTGTCCCGATTACTATCGTGGATTCGGACTTCGTGGTTGAGAGCTTCGCTGGTTGAGATGATTTGGGTTCTTGTTTGAGATTTTACTCATTATATGATATTTGGAATTCAGTTTGGGTTTTAGTCGAAGAAGTTGATTCTCTTCGCTAGTTGAAAAAGTTGATTCGCTCGCAAGCTTCGCTAGTTGAAGGAGTAGAGGCGGTCGCCTACGGCTCTCCGGTTGGGACTTGTCCTTGGGACTTCGTTGTTGTTGAGGTGTGGGCTTGGCTTTGATTGTGAAAGTTCTGCTTCGTCCGTTAAAACTACCAGTAAAGCAGGCTAAAGTCAAGGTGTTTGGACTTTTTCCGGACTACCTACTTTTAGCTTTTTCGTCTGCTTTAGCTTTTACCATTTGCTTTAGCTTTTACCGTCTGCTTTAGCTTTTACCGTCTGCTTTAGCTGACGGATAAAAACTAAGTAGGAGACCGGCTTTAGCCGCATTTTTTCTATTTTTGTTTAGTCAGTCAATGGGGCTAAAGCCCCTAAGAGTTTTGCTTTTTGTCCGTTGGTTAAAACCAACGGTAAAGAAAAACCAACGGTAAAACAGGCGCAAACTTGGATTCCGGGTATCTCTTTAATTTCACTTTCTTAGCTTTTACCGTCTGCTTTAGCTGACGGATAAAAACTAAGTAGGAAGCCGGCTTTAGCCGCATTTTTTCCTAGAAACTTACGCCCATTACAAATAATCGAAAAGGGTCAATGGGGACAAAACCCGACTGCACCCTGTTTAGTTTAGAACATTTGATTATAAATAGACTTCAGCTCATCAATCTGTTCTTTTTGCTTAATCTCTTTTAGATATTGGGTGACGGTATCTACTAAAGGATTGCCTTTGGCTTGTTTTTGGAATTCCGAAAGCATTTTGGCGCCGGCAAATCTTCTTTCCGGAGCTTGAGTCATATCTGTCGCAATATTTTTAAATCGCAAAAATGCCTGATCCAAAAGGCTGGGATCTAGTTTCATAATCGAAATAATGTAGTTGCCAAAGAAGTCAACGGCTTCAAAACCCTTGATTTTAGTCAGATTTTTCTCAAAGAATTTTAGATGCTCCGGTGTAGGATTATTGGCATAAATCTCCGAGATGGAAGAAAGAATACTTTGACTTTCGATATTTTCCAACGGTTGGAGCGATTGGGCGGCTTTTTCTGGAGCCAGTTGATTCAAACCGGAAAGTGCCGAACCGGTAACTGTATAAGCCAAACTGTTATCCTTCAAAATCTTTTGCATCAGTGGTACATACTTTTTATCCCCGGTGGATGCGAGTAACTTTAGTGCTGCTGCTTGATTTCTCGGGGAAGAATCAGATTGAGCAATTTTTTCAATGGTCGCAAGCGTAGGTGCGTCTAATTTTTCCCCTTCCAGCGCATAAAGTCCGGTTTGTCTAATCCCGCTATAGGGGTCTTTTATAAGGGCTTTCGCAAAAGCTTTTATTTGGCCATTTTCCCGTAAGGGAGTCAATAAGTGCTTAATCGCATTTTTACGACTCCGGTAAGAAGGCATGTAGTTGTATAGCTCTTGCCAAGTAATCTGCGAGCGATCCAAATAATCAATTGTGCCGACTAACACTCCTTCCGGATCTAGTTCGACAACGGTAGGGTCATAATCCACAGCTAATTTAAAGACTTGTTTGCGGGCATTCATTTCGATGGATTGGCGGTCTGCTTTACCTTTGCTGTCATAGATATCTACTTTTAGCGGTAAGAAGAACACTTCCGGAATGTTATCGCCCTTTTGAGTTTGCTCAATGGTCAGTGTTAATATTTTTGCGGAAGCATCATAACTATGGCTTACTTCTAATTCAGGGTGTCCTGCTTGCTCAAACCATTGATCAAAGAACCAATGTAAATCTGTTCCCAATTCATCTTCAAAAGCCATCCGCAACTCATCTACTTCTACAGCTGTCAAGGCGTTGGTTTTGAGATAACGGTGCAGAGACGCAAAAAAAGCTTCATCTCCTACGATATTACGCAACATCTGTAGTGTACATCCCCCTTTGTTATAGGAATGCGCATCAAACATGTCTTCCCGGTTCTTGTAGTGATAATTAATCAGCGGGTGTAAGGGATGACTGCCCAAATAGCCGTTCAGTTGCTCATCTAGATGTGCATCCGCTTCGTCTTTGCCGTATTTATGCTCAAGCCATAGGTATTCACTATAATTAGCAAAACCTTCATTTAAGGTGGTATTCGCCCAAGATTCAGTAGTTACATAGTCTCCAAACCAATGATGGAACATTTCGTGCGCTACGATTAACTCATTGCGATGCTGCCCCATCAATTCTCGTTTGGTGCCATTCATGAATTCACCAAAGATAACGGCAGTTGCATTTTCCATCGCACCGGACACATAGTCTCTTACGACAATTTGGTCATATTTCTGCCAAGGATAGGGAATCCCCAAAATATCAGAATAAAAAGTCAGTAGCTCCTTGGTATATGGAAAAATATCTGTAGCATAATCCTTGTATTCGGGTTCCATATAGTAAGCTATCGGCTTGCCTTGCCAAGTGTCTCTCACAATGTCAAAGTCGCCAACGGCCATCATCATCAGATAAGGCGGAATGTCAATATCCATCTTCCAATAATCTGTCCGTGTACCATCCGGATTCTTTTCGGCTTTTACAAAGACACCGTTAGACAATGTTTTGTATTTATTATCGACGGTGATGGCTATTTCGTGGGTCGCTCTTTCATTTGGGGAATCTATGGTCGGACACCAACGTGAGTTGCTTTCGGTCTCCCCTTGTGTCCATATTTGGGTTGGTTTCTCAGGATCTGTGCCGTTTGGGTCAATAAAGTAAAGCCCCTGATCGGATTGTATGGCAGAGCTTCCCCCTTTGGGGCCTTTAGTGGGATGAGCCGTATATTCCAAATAGATTTTATAAGTATCCTGGCGGGAATAATACTTGTCAAGGTCAATAAAGATTTGGCTGCCTGTGTTATGATATTTTAGATCCTTACCGTTTGGGCCGTTTAGCTTTACTTTCGTAAAAGTGAATTGTTTGGCATCCAGTGTTAAGTTATCCATTGGATAAAAAACGGGTTTTAAAGTCAAGGTGGCCTTGCCCATTAATTCTTGAGCGGGGATATTAAAGCTGACAGCCAACTGAGTGTGAATCAAATCATTTTCCAGAGTACGAGAGCCATGATAGACCGGAACTTTGATTTGGGTCGGGTCTTTCTCTATTTTTTTTGCTGTGACAACTAGGTCGTCTAATTTTCTGGTTTCGGTGACCGGTGTCGTAACGGTGGGTTTGGTCGTTGTGCAAGAAGCCGCAAAAAATAAGCTAATCACAAGAAAACTGAGTAGTCGATTCATTTTTTTTCATTAAGAGTGAGTGTTGGATATTAACTAATCGCAAACACAGATGATTTTATTGTAAATAAGAACGTAACTATTCAGCCTGAGAGCTTTGGCAGTAAAACACGGATTTTTTTGCCAAAATGAGTCATGCTGAGTAGTTACCATAAAATAAGGTGTATCAAGTCACCTTACTTAATTTGTTTTTTTAGCTTTCGCAAAAGTTTTTTTACGCCTTTTTCGATGCTTTTGAACTCGAGTATTTCTTTTCCAAGGTAAATGATGATGATTTGGGTGGAGATATGGTGCTTTTCTAGGCTATCCACTAGGTCATTTTTGTGCAATCTCCAAGCTTCTCGTATTCTTCGCTTAATCAGATTGCGATCCACGGCTTTTTTGAAATGCTTTTTGGGTACAGTAAAAGCCACAGAAATAGCTGTTTGGGGATTCGGGTCGGTGCGATAGATACCCAAAACAGGAAAAGCGGCCATAGATTGGCCGCTTTTAAATAGCAATGCTATATGCTTTTTATTTTTTAGTCTTTCCTTGGTCGGAAATGGGTGCGAAGGCATAGCCTATGCAGTTAATGCGAAGTAATTACTTCACATGAAATTCGTCAGAAACTGTCAATTTGTGACGACCTTTTGCCCGACGGCGCGCCAAAACTTTACGTCCGTTCTTAGAACTCATACGCTCACGGAAGCCATGTTTGTTTGTGCGCTTTTTATTGGATGGTTGAAATGTCCGTTTCATTACTAAGTATTTTTTACTGTTTCACTTGAAATGTCTCCAAAGGAGTGCAAAGGTAATCTTTTTTTGTAGATAGTTCAAGCCTTTGGTGTTTTTTTAGTTGATAGATTCTAAATAGGGCAAATACAAAAGATTAGATCAGCCTACAGCTGTAACTCAACTCTCTCAACTAAAAACCTACCAGAATAACGAATGTAGAATGTTAAATACCGAATAATGAAGTATAAAAACAAGTAAATACCCAAATTGTCTCAACCTGTGAAGAACTCAACCACGAAGTCCGAATCCACGATAGTAATCGGGACGAGTTCAGGGAGCCGAAGGCAATGAACGGTATTACGGTGTAACGGTATAACGGTGTAACGGCTAGGCAGCTAAAAAATCTTACAACTATATCAAATACAGAATCCCAAATATCAAATGATAAAGTAAAATCCCAATCAAAAACCAAATCTCTCAACTAGCGAAGCGAATCAACTAGCGAAGCTTGCGAGCGAATCAACTCTTTCAACTTTCTCAACTATCAGAATATTGAATACAGAATGCCGAATACCGAATAATGAAGTCAAAAACACCACTACCCAAGCCAAAGACCAAAAGCGCCACCGGCGCGCCCCAAAGACCAAAGACAAAAACAAAATCTCTAAACCGATAGCCCAATATTCCGTTATACACTCTCACAAATTACCACTAACTTGCGTAAAATTTTGGCCTACATGTACGACGCATCGACACAGAAAGAGTTTATTCAACGGGGAAAAGTATTTTTGCAGCACCCTGAAAAGGTTTCTTCCGACCAATTGCCTATTTTGCGTAAGCTACTTCGCTTTCACGAATGGAAATATTATGTCAAAGATAATCCGGTTATTTCAGACTTTGAATATGATATGCTTTTCAAAATACTGGAAAGAATTGAAGCCGCACATCCTGATTTAATTACACCGGATTCTCCGACTCAAAGGGTGGGATCAGATTTATCAAGCGATTTTCCGACGGTTTCTCATCTTTCGCCGATGCTTTCGCTGGAAAATAGTTACAATGCGGATGATTTAAAAGACTTTGAGAAGCAAGTCCGTAAATTAACGGGAGAAGAAAATCCCATTACTTATGTTGTAGAGCCTAAATTTGATGGTAGTTCTGTAGCCTTGATTTATGAGAATAATTATTTGGTTCGTGGCGCTACCCGCGGCAATGGCCTTCAAGGGGACGATATTACCCCCAATATTAAGACGATGCCGACAGTTCCATTGTCTGCCGATTTTTCCGCAAGGGGAATCCATAAAGTGGAATTAAGGGGCGAAGCACTCATCCGGAAGGACTATTTTGAAGCCATCAATGAACAGCGCGCCAAGGAAGAATTACCCCTTTTTGCGAATCCACGCAACGCCGCAGCCGGGGGCTTGCGCATGAAAGATCCTAAAGAAGCGGCTCAAAGAAAGTTAGACACCTTTATCTATCAATTGACCTATGCAGAAGATGCCGAAGGAAGGGATGCCACCCAAAAATTTTCGACCCATTCAGAAATGCTCCAATATTTGAGTGAGATTGGTTTTTTGATTCCCAATGATTTGATTAAAGTTTGCAAAAATATTTCGGAAGTGATTGACTTTTGTCAAGAAGCAGAGCGCAATAGAGAACAATATCCTTACGAAATTGATGGCATGGTCGTTAAAGTCAATCGTTTGGATTTGCAGCAAAAATGTGGTTTGACGGCACATCATCCACGCTGGGCTATCGCCTACAAATTTAAGGCAAAACAAGAGACTTCCATATTAGAAGATGTCGTGTTTCAGGTGGGCAAAGTGGGGGCGATTACACCCGTCGCTAAGATAAAACCTATCGAATTAGCCGGTGTTACAGTGTCGTCGGTGTCTTTGCACAATGAAGAATTTATCCGTTCCAAGGATATTCGTATAGGCGACCATCTGGTGGTAGAGCGTGCAGGTGATGTCATTCCATACATTGTCAAATCTTTGCCGGAATTGCGTGATAATTCTGTTCGTCCTATTGTTTTTCCGGAGCTATGTCCATCTTGTCAGACCCCATTGGTCAAAGAAGAAGATATGGCTGCTTGGCGCTGTCCTAATTATCATTGCCCGGAGCAAGTGATTCAGAGAATGATTCATTTTGTCTCCAAAAATGCGATGAATATAGACGGTATGGGAGAGTCTCAGATTCGTAAATTTCATGATTTGGGTTGGCTAAATAACTTTGATGATATCTATCGGCTACCTTTTGATGAGATTCAGAAATTGGATGGATTTGGGCAACGCTCCGTAGAAAATTTGAAAAAAGCCATCGAGATGTCCAAGAACAATCCTATTCATCGTCTTTTGTATGGTTTGAGTATTCATCATTTGGGTCGGAAAGCATCAAAGTTGATTGCCGGACAGATAAAGCATCTGTTAGACCTAAAAGATTGGGAAATGGAGCGGCTGACAGCAATTAATGAAATCGGCCCTATCCTTGCGGGAAATATTATCGCCTTCTTTAAGATTCCGGAAAATGTAAGCCTTTTACAGTCATTAGAAGCACTAGGCGTCAATCTCAACCAAAAAGAAGAAGACCGGCCTAAGGCGCTGCCAACAGACGGTCCCCTTTCGGGAAAAACAATCCTTTTTACAGGCAAGTTGGTTCAAATGAATAGAAAGGAAGCCCAAGACCTTGCGGAAAAAGCAGGAGCCAAAAATATCTCTGCCGTTTCCAAAAATCTGAATATTCTAGTAGCAGGTGAAAAGGCCGGGTCTAAACTAAAAAAAGCAAAAGCTTTAGGCACGGTGGATATTTTGTCGGAACAGGAATTCCTTGATTTGGTGAATGGAATGGCTAATGGTTAAGGGGGGGCACGAAAGAAAAATCTGCCTATCCTGCGGGAAAAGGAAGTGGTGAGTGGTGAGAAAGTTGAAGAAGTTGATTCGCTACGCTAGTTGATTCACGTCCCGATTACTATCGTGGATTCGGACTTCGTGGTTGAGACGCTGCGCTGGTTGAGACGAGTAGTGAGTGGTGAGTGATGAGTGATGAGTAGTGAGAGTTGACAATTTCCTAGAAAGAAAAATCTGCGGGAGACAAATCTGCGTAAATCTGCGGGAAGTAAATCTGCGTAAATCTGCGGGAAAAAATCTGCATAAATCAGCGGGATTCAAATCAGCGAGAAAATAAATCTACAGGAAAAAGCTCATCGGTAAATCATTATGATTGTCAAAAACAAGAGTATTCACTAAAAATCCAATTCCTTTCCATGCAATTTTAGCCACGCTTCCTTTTCTTTGTAATCCGGCATAATACCGGCGACGACGGCCCAAAACTTAGGGGAATGATTTGCTTCTTTTAAGTGGGCTAATTCATGGATGATAACATAATTGATGACGTCATCCGGTGCAAAGAGCAATCTTGAAGAAAAATTAAGATTTCGTTTGGAAGAACAACTCCCCCAGTTAGAAAGATTGTATTTGATGGATATCTTGTTGATTTCTTCCTTGAAATATTGGTCGTTGAATTCATCCACCCGCCTAGCTATTTCCGGAAGGAAGTCATGAGCCACTAACCGGCTGATTAATTTTTTGGTAGCCTTGTGATGATTATCGGAAGTCGTATTTGCAGAGAGTTTAAGGTAGATGTCCTGGCCAATTATTTTGGCACTATGGTTGGTCTTATTGATGTGACTGATGTGAAGCGTGTAAGAACGTTTACCTACTTGGATGACATCGCCATCCGCATAAGATTTTATCTGAAAACGCTCCATCAGATGTGGTTTTTCAGAGAAAATATTTTTTACCCATTGAACTGTATGTTCAATTTGTTCATTCAATTGCTTTTGGTCTATACCATAAGGAACACGCAAATTGATACTTTTTCGAGCAATCGAAAAACGGATATCCCGCCGACGTTCGACCCAGATGTCAAGGGGGTATTTTTTACCGTCGATTTCTATTTGGGTTTTGTGCTTCAAGGAATCAGATGGTTGGAGTTTATAAAAATTGGACGCCACAGCGGGCGTCCATAATGTCTAAGCTTATTGTTACACAATGTCTTAACCTTTGCGTTGGGCAAAATCGCTCATCAACTCAGTCAACACTTTAACGCTACTTCTAGGCATCGCATTGTAAATAGAAGCACGGAATCCTCCGACCGACCGGTGTCCCTTAATGCCTACGATTCCATTTTTACCGGCCTCAGCAAGGAAGGATTCTACCAGTTTTGGGTTGGTCATTTGGAATGTAACATTCATGAGAGACCGATCCCTTTTGTTAGGGATGTTTGGGACGAAAAGTGGATTCTTGTCTAATTCGCCGTATAGCAATTTAGCTTTTGATTTATTCATTCGTTCTATTTTCTCTACACCACCCTTGGCTTTAATCCATTTTAGCGTAAGCATGCTTACGTAAATAGGGAAAACAGGAGGTGTATTAAACATAGAGCCTTTTTTGACGAAAGTCCGATAATCTAATAAGGTAGGGATTTGACGCCTGACGGTGCCTAACATGTCTTCTCTTACAATAACTACCGTGACCCCTGCCGGTCCAAGATTCTTTTGTGCTCCGGCATAGATAAGTCCAAATTTTTCCACATCAATCGGGCGACTCAAAAAATCAGAGGACATATCACATACGATAGGTAGATTCCCTTTCGGAAAATGATGAAATTGGGTACCATAAATGGTATTGTTGCTAGTCAAGTGTAAATATTTTCCGGAGCTAGGCATTTTATACTTAGGGATATAGTTAAACCCTTTATCTTCAGAAGAAGCCAATTCGACCAAGTTACCAAAACTTTTGGCTTCCGCAATCGCTTTGGTGGACCAGGTGCCTGTATTAACGTAGTAGGCCGTCTCATTGTCATTCAAGAGATTCATGGGAGTCATAAAGAATTGAGTGCTCGCCCCCCCTGTGGTAAAAAGAACATGATAATTTTTGGGAAGGTGAAGCAATTCTTTGATAAGAGCTTCGGCTGATTCAATAACTTCTGTAAAGTCCTTGGAGCGGTGAGAGATTTCCAAAATAGAAAGGTCTGACTGATTAAAATTAAGCGCTCCTTTTGCTGCTTCTTTAATGACTTCTTTGGGAAGGATGGCCGGACCTGCGTAAAAATTGTGCATTTTCATCTGAGTCTTTTTTTTAACGGTTAGAAGTAGCCTACTATATAGTATAGTAAACTATTTGCTCCCTTTCGGGAAAAAGGACTCCATATATATAGGTACGTTGCTTGCGCAAAAAAAAAATATGGAATCATCCAGTAAATTCACATTTACATTAGAATGTGCAAAGTTAGCGAAAGCCGACATAATAAGTCTATAAATATAAAATTAGAGAAACAGAATATGCGAATTGTATTCGTCCCCATAGAATCAACCAAGCCCCCAGTAGGGATGAAAGGCCGTTCACATTTACTATAAAACCTTGTCTAATGGAGCATTTTATTATAGCATACTGCCTAAATGATTGATTCTTAGTGATTTATTGGTTGGTTTGGGGATGTTAAATGGAAGTAAAAGCAGCAAAATCAAGATAAAATAAGTATTAGAATAATTTTTTTTTATCAATTATTTAGGTGTAAATACTTGATAATGTGTTAGTTATGTATTTTTGTATAAAAATTCAATAATTATTTAAATAAATAGCTTGCGTGGCAAATAGAATGTCCTTATCTTTGCAATCCCTTAACCGACAGGGTTATGAGGGAAAGAAAAAAGTTCATTGACAGAGGGAGAGAATATTGGAAAAAAATAAGGCCCGTTGAAGATAATTCAACTATGGAGAGTTTGATCCTGGCTCAGGATGAACGCTAGCGGCAGGCCTAATACATGCAAGTCGAACGGTAACATTTCCTTCGGGAAGATGACGAG
>JALVCY010000034.1 GCA_027009605.1 Saprospiraceae bacterium | reverse complement strand
AGAGCCAAAGGCGAACGTCTCAACTTCTTCAATTAGCGAAGATCTCATCCAGAGCCATTGGCATACAGGGGAACAGTTTGGCTCACCAATCACTACGCTGCGCTCCGTGCTTAGCGATCCACGTCCTAGGCGAATCTCAACTACGAAGTCCGGAGGACAAGTCATAACCTTGAGAGCCAAAGGCGAACGTCTCAACTTCTTCAATTAGCGAAGATCTCATCCAGAGCCATTGGCATACAGGGGAACAGTTTGGCTCACCAATCACTACGCTGCGCTCCGTGCTTAGCGATCCACGTCCTGGGCGTATCTCAACTACGAAGTCCGGAGGACAAGTCATAACCTTGAGAGCCAAAGGCGAACGTCTCAACCTTCTCAACCCAAAAACTAACCGAATATCAAATGATGAACACCAAATACAGAATGAAGAAGAAAAATAGCCAAAATCTACAAAAAAAACGTATTCACCCCAGCTCAAAAAGCTCATCCAAAAGCCCCAAAAAGAGCGTTTGCACATCCCAGCCCATGGCTTCCAGTTGCTGGGGAATAAAACTGGTCTTTGTCAAGCCGGGTATCGTGTTGACTTCTAAAAAATAAGGCGCATCCTTTTCTTCATGCCAGATATAGTCCACTCGCACCACGCCGCGACATCCATACAAGTCATACACCTGCCGAGCCGATGCTTCAATGGCTCTTTTCATTCTAGTGGGAATTGGGGCTGGGGTGATTTCTTCGCAGCCACCCGGTGTATATTTTGCGTCAAAGTCAAAAAACTCATTCGGCGCTATCACTTCGGTAATAGGCATGACCACCAACTCCCCCTTCCGGCGAACCACACCAATAGTCATCTCCCGACCCGGAATAAACTCTTCAACCAAAACATCATCGCCGACTTCAAAGGCTTTTTCGATGGAGGCTTTAAAATCCTTTTGGGCGACCACCTTAAATGTTCCGAGACTGGAGCCACCATGATTCGGCTTGACAAAAACAGGCAAGGATACTTGCGTCAAAAGTTTCTTAATATTTAACTTTTCATTTTTTTTAAGGAGTACGGATTGGGCTACTTTGATTCCGTTGGCCTGTGCAAGCGTATTAGAGATTTTCTTATCAAAAGTAATCGTCGAACACAACCGGTCACAAGAAGAATAAGGCACCCCCATCAAATCCAAATATCCCTGAATCAGACCATCTTCGCCGGGCGAGCCATGTACCAAGATAAAAGCCGCATCGAATTTAATTTTAGTTCCGTCTGCAACGATAGAAAAGTCATCCTTATTAACGAAAGTATTCTCGTTAGCATAATACCAATTCTCTTTCGAAATAATAATTTTAAAGAATGCATACTTATCGCTAACCAATTGGCTTTCAACAAATTGCGCACTTTTCAAAGAGATTTCAAACTCGCCGGAATACCCTCCTACCAGGAAGGCTATATTTTTTTTGGGTTTCATTTTTATTTTTAATAATTCACACCAAAAAAGCCTACTCCATTTATACACGAAGCAGGCCTTTTCTTTTTAATTTCTTACTGCAATTTTGGTACTTGTAAAGGCATGGGGTTATTGGTTTTTATTTTCCTACAAGATGTGTTGCCTTTGGCGTTCAACTTGTGCTTCGGGCGTTCAATTTGTCCTTCGGACGTTCAAATGCCTTCGGCGTTCAATTTGTCCTTCGGACGTTCAAATGCCTTCGGCGTTCAACTTGCCCTTCGGGCGTTCAAGGAGCAGGAGTTCTTTCCTGCCTTCACCTTTAACCCTTCACCTTTAACCTTTAACCCTTCACCTTTGACCTTTAACTATGACCCTTTACTCCGGCGCGTCAATTCATCTCTAATTTGGGCTGCTTTTTCGTAGTCTTCTGACGCTACGGTCTTTCCGAGCAAGTCATTCAACTCTTTGGTGGTATAGCCGGTCAATCCTTTTTTCTCTGCTTTTTTACGCGCTACTTTTTTAGGTTTGTCTTCATTTTCCGAAAGGACGATACCCGCTTCCGCTAACACCTTTTCGTAGGTATAAATCGGACATTCAAAACGGACAGCCAAAGCAATCGCATCCGAAGAGCGAGCATCCACTTCCAAGATATCTCCTTGAAAAGAGCAAATCAATTTGGCATAAAAAATCCCATCCAATAACTCACTGATTCGTACTTCTTCTAAGACAATACCGAAGGTATCCAATGTATTTTTAAACAAATCATGCGTCAAAGGACGAGTAGGCACCATCCCTTCCAAGGCTACTGCGATAGCCTGTGCTTCCGCATTACCGATAACAATAGGAAGCCGTCGATTGCCATTCTCTTCACCCAAGACTACTGCAAAATTTTGCGCTTGAGTAACACTTTGCGTAAGCGTGACAATATGAAGCAATATTTTTTCCATAAAAAAAAAGTTAAGTGCTTTTGCGCAAGCAAAATACTAAAATCAGTTAAAAAGAAATTATCCCGCCTTAAAACGTTTTACGGCTTCGGTCAGTCTAGGTACGACTTCAAACAAGTCCCCTACAACCCCGTAATCCGCCGCTTTAAAGAAAGGCGCTTCCGAATCTTTATTGATAACGACAATGGTCTTGGAATTGTTTACTCCGGCCAAATGTTGAATGGCTCCGGAAATACCCATAGCTAAGTACAAATTCGGGTGTATCGCCAAACCAGTCTGCCCCACATGTTCGTGATGCGGCCGCCAATCCATATCGGCTACCGGACGCGAACAAGCCGTTGCAGCTCCTAAGGCTTCCGCCAATTCCAATAAGATATTCCAATTCTCGGGCCCTTTCAAGCCACGACCACCGGACACCACCAAATCCGCTTCCGGCAATGGAATCCCACCGGCCTGTTTTTCGACAGAAATCCGGTGTACTTTGCAATTGACCAAAGGCACGTCAATCGCTTCCACGCCTACGGGGCTGCCTGTTTCTTCCAAAGGGATGGCGTTGCCCATCAAGGACAATACTTTCCGGACAGAAGTTATTTTGTTGTCGGCAAAAGCTTTACCGGAGAAAACCGGTTTTCGGACCACAAATCCATCTGATAAATCCGGCAAAGCACTCACTCCGGAGACCGCTCCCGCCTTCAAACGAGCCGCAATGCGCCCCTGAATGGATTTTCCGGTAGTCGTAAAAGGCAACACAACTACTTCAGCATCAAGCTTTTCGGCTGTATCCGACACTGCCCGGGCAACATTATACATATCCACAGAATCGCCGGGAATATTATACACTTTGTCGGCACCATATTTTCCCAGGCTACCGGCATCTTGAACATTTCCGATGGTTAAGGCTGCACACGAAGTGCCCATCATTTTAGCTAATTTAGCGCCATAAGTAACCGCTTCTAAGGCTACTTTTTTTAATTGTCCATCCGGACTTTCGGCATATATCAATATCATTTTTTGCTATTTTGTGGGTTAGGATTAAATGACTTTTGCTTCATTGTGCAAAAGATTGACGAGCTCGTCCATGTTTTCCGGGTCAATTAATTTAACCGCAGACTTTGGAGCCGGTTTTTCAAAATGAATCACTTCGACCGGATTCGTAAAATCTACTGCCGGCACAACATTTAAAGGCTTGCGGCGAGACATCATAATTCCTTTCATATTCGGAATTCTTTGCTCTGCCAAGCCTTTGGCCGCACTCAAAACAAATGGAAAATCAACTTTCAGTACTTCTACCCCACCTTCAATATCTCTTTTCACAGTTGCAGTATTTCCTTCCACATCCATCTGTTGAGCCAAAGATACAAACGGCAAATCCAAATATTCTGCGACCATCGAAGGCACGATGGCACCGTTGTAATCAATGGTTTCTTTACCGAGAAAGATGGCATCATACCCCTTGTCCTTGGCATATTCTGCAATTTGGAAAGCGACAAAATCGGCACTGACGGCTTCGGCATCAATTCTTACCGCATCATCGGCTCCGATGGCCAAGCCTTTTCTGATGACGGCATCGTTGGTTGCCGGCCCCACATTCAGGACAGTGACCGTACCGCCGACAGATTCTTTTAGCTCCAATGCCCGAACCAAGGCATACCATTCATCATAAGGGTTCATGATAAATTGGACTCCGTCCGGATTAAAGGCGGTATCATTGTCCTTGAAGGAGATGTTGGCCGTCGTATCCGGGGTTTGACTAATACAAACCAATAATTTCATATTGTATTATTTTAAAGGTTTCTTTGGTTATTCTTCTTGCAAAACTGCTCAACAGACAAGGGAAGGGGGCATATATCTAAAAAATAGCCTAACCATTCCCTAAAGGGATGCAAAAATACGAATTTTCAAGCAAAAAAGCATATTTTGGGAGCAGATTCTTTTGAAAAGCATATTTCTCCTTTAATACGCTTTTTTGGGGCAAAGGTTATCTCCTGAAGTAGGGGTATAACGGTGTAGCGGTGAGTTAACTCCGAAAAGTCGGATGTGGTGGTTTGCTCTTTAGTCCACAAAATTTTATTCTGTTTACCCTTTTTTTTTAACCCTCTAAATCTCCCTTTATCGAAGGCTACCATGCTAACACAAGTTGTATAGAACAAATCATTATGTGTAGCTAAATGGATTTTCATTATCGTCGGTTTTAATTTTAACCAACGGTCGAGAAAAAAGATAAACATACCCCGAATCCCCAAAATATTTAAAGACTTCCTTCATGAAAGCCCCAAAAATCCCCTTTAAAATGGGGACTTTATGGCCTTTAAATATTTTGGGGACGAATAGCCAAAAACGGGCAGATTCTCAAAACAAACCTAGTACCCACCCGTTAAACCGCTACACCGTTCTACGTTGACCATTAATTCCCATTTTCAAAGGGTACCGATAGGAATCGGCAGGTGAGCCAAGAATTGCGCACTGATGATTAAAACATCCACTACCTTCTGCCAAACTTTTTCACAAAATTCCAGATTCATACATATAGCTAGGCAAATGTAGTGTCTTTTTCTTGGTCTTGTGCGAACGGTTTGGCTCACCAATCTCTCCACCTTTTTCGACTTCGTCGTCAAAAGGCTACGAGCTTAGCGATCCGGTGAGTGGACGTTTTTTAATCGCTAAGCTTGGAGCGCAGCGGAATACCGATAGGAAGGAATCGGCAGGGGTTTGCAACTAAAAATCCAACTTTACTTTGGCTTTCGTAGGAAAATCCTTTTTTTTAATGGGACAGGTAGAATAAATTTGGTTCTACCTTCAATATTGCATTATTTGGGGACTACAGATTTAACTTGGGTCAAGGCAAACAGAATAAAATTTTGTTCAGCGCATTAATTCTTGGCAAAGTGGACTTTTCGGTGCGGACTCAATGTTGAATGCCGAATATCGAATGATGTAGTGGAAAACCCCGGCAAATACCCAATCTTCTCAACCAGCGAAGCGGCTCAACTTAACGAAGTCCGAAGGACAAGTGACTCAACCAGTGAGCCGTAGGCGAACGTCTCAACTTTTCTCAACTAACAGAACGACGAATGCAGAATGCCGAATATCGAATGATGAAGTGGAAAATACCATCCCCCTACCCCAAGCCCTCCCGAAAACGCCTGAAGTCTTTGACAATGGATTGCGCCAAATTGCTATCTTGTAATGCCTTGTCAATCAAATACTTATCCCGATTTTCTAGGGTAAATTGACTAAACACTTCCGCAACGGTCAAACTATCGCTTGGTCGCTCCAACAAATAAACATCATCCCCGACTCGAACGGCACCTTCTTGAAGCACCTTGACATAAATACCCGAAAAACCGGATGCCAGAAACTGTTTGAGTATTTCTTGTG
>JALVCY010000033.1 GCA_027009605.1 Saprospiraceae bacterium | reverse complement strand
ATTTTGTCTGGACAATATCGACTCAATCGCACTTTGCAATGCCACACACAACCGAAAAAGCTGTCAATTGCACGTTGACTATTTAAAAAAACACCACATTCCTATCGACCACCCCAACCAAATCATCTCCCAGCTTTTCGGAATGAGCGACAATATCACCTTTAATCTTGCTGCAGCCGGATACCGGGCTTCCAAATACCTACCCTACGGCCCGGTCAACGAAGTCCTACCCTATCTCGTCAGACGCGCCGAAGAAAATACTTCCATCACCGGAGATTTGACACGCGAAAGGGGTTTTATTCTGAAGGAGATGAAGCGGAGAAAACTGAAATAGTTAAGTTTCGGTACACCGGTGTAGCGGCTGGCCTTACCACTTAGGGCACTTAGTTTTGCACTAAGATTACACTAAGACGTCTTAGTGTTGTCTTAGTGTTTTCTGCGTGACCTTAGTGGTTAGGTTGCTACACTCCGAAAAGTATTCTGATGCAAAACTGCCAAATTTTATTCTGTTTGGAGATTTTGTTCAATCGTTCAACTGCTCAACTGTTCAATCGAAGGTGCTGGAAATCAACTAGTTATGTACAATCAGTTGAACGATTGAACGCTTGAACAATTGAACAGAATACATGCATCCCGAATAAAATTTGGCAATTTCCCCAACCATTTCAAAAACTAGACTTTTAGGAGCGGATTCAACCCTAGAATGTTAGACCACGAGCACTTCCTCAATCCACCATCCGCCCCTTCCGAAACAGATGAAGCTTAGCTTTAGGCATCTCCTTACGGATATATTTTAGCCCCAAATTAGCAATCGTCCGGGTCGCATAATCACCTGTCAAGTAAATGTATTTGCCATTATGCCCCTTGTAATAGACAATGTCAGAGTAGGTACTAAAAATAATATCGCTCATAGGTAATTCATAATCTGCTCGCTTAATTTCCACTTTGTAGCCGGTAAAGTCCGGTGATAGAGCATCTACCCGTTTAGAAATATCCATATTGGTCAAGTTCACTTCCGGTACTATTTTTTTCTTGGAAGTCACCTTTGGCATCTCGTCAAACCCTTCTGACTCTTCATCATATCTATTGCCCAAATCACTAACGCCCGGATCTTGTACCACCTTTGGCTTTCCGGCAAAAGCTTCAGCGGCTCTACGCCGTGCGGCAGCTAATTCTGCGCTTTCTCTTTCTGCTTCTTTGCTTTGCTTTTGTATGGTCGTTTTCGTCTTTTTTGTCGGAGTAGCTGGCTGTGCTTCTTCCTTAATGACCTCCGGAGTCTTCTCGTTCTTAGGCATCTGAACGGAAGCCGTAGGAATAGCTTTGGAGACCACTTTTTCGGGAATGGGTGGTTGAGTTGTTGGCGGCGTCGGGGCTGTTGACTTGGGTAAATCCGGGATTTTAGGCTCCGGGATGTTGGTCTGTTCGCTTTGATTTTCTTTAGCCAATTGTTTTTTCAAGTCATCGGGTAGTTCCCCACCTTCCGGAATTTGGATTTGCTCCGAATTCATCACTTCTTGCAAAAGCTCTTCCATACGTTGGGCCTCCACTTTTTTGGTCAAAGGCAGTTTTTCCTTTTCTTTTTGCGCAAGCAGACCTGTAATCACCAATTCCGTTCTTCTATTTAGAGCTAATCTCTTGTCAGAACACGTCTTACAATTCTTGCATTTGGCCACCGGCTGCGACTCCCCCATACCGACACCTTTGATGCGGAATTTATCAATCGTACTATGTTGCAGGATATATTTGACGGCTGCATTGGCTCTTTTTAACGAAAGTGCCCTATTAAATTTTGAATCGCCCCGACAATCTGTATGCGAGCGTAACTCGACAATCAAAGACGGGTTGTTTTCCATCAACACAATCAACTCATCGAGCGTCTTATGCATGCTTTTCTTTACAGAATAAGCCCCCGATTTGTAGTATAGATTATCAATAGGGATTTTGGCTCCAATCTTAATGGGTCGCAACTCGATATTGGCCAAAAGCGTCCCTTTTTGATGTCCGGCCGTCAAGTTATCCACTACGCCCGGTTTGACATTATCCACCCCTTCGATACACACGATACAGCCGTGCACATTCACGTAAGCTTCGATTTGCTTGGTGATGTACCGTTCTTTAGAAATCATAATCGTGTAGTGATTGCCTTGCTGAAAAGTAAACTTGAAATAGGGCGACTCATGGTTTTCGGAGACCCACTCCATCTTTTTGGTGGTATTGTTGTAGATTTCAATGGTCGCCCCTTGAACGGAATTCGTGGGCGCATCCGGAGCCGGACGGGGTTCGGCTAGGGTCACATCGAATATATAACCCGGCTCCCGCTCCATTTCCATCTTCAAAAAGACCTTGTCGGCGTCATTCTTTTCCGCCGGATTGACCTTCATTTCTTTTTGAAAATAGAGCTTTTTGTTGGCTCTAACGACATATTGGCGGTCATCGGTACTCTCCAATACGAAGTGTCCATATTCATCTGTCGTGGTCTCCCCCACAAAAATCATTTGACTGGTAAACAATTTGACTTCCGCATCTCCTATAAATCCCCTATCATTTTCCTCATAGACATAACCTTCGATAATAACTCTTCCTTGAGAGAATACTTGCGTAAAAGACATAAATAGCCCCAAAAACAAGAAGATGATCCTTTGCATAGTAAGTTTGTGTTTAGTGTTGGTATTTTCCCACAGACCGAATTCTAAGCTCGCTTAATAAATGAACCCCTTTCCATCCGTGTTTATTGCAAAAACGAAAATCTTTCGTTTCCGACCTGCAAATGTAGGAGTTTTTGAACAAAGGTGAGCCCCCGGATTGTTAATACCGCGTAAAGGAGAAATACATCCAAGTTCTTTTCACTACTTTTGCCCCCACTAAAACACCAACTTCATGCGCATCATCTTTATGGGAACCCCTGAATTCGCCGTTCCAACCCTAGACCTACTCCACCAAAATGGCCACGAAATTGTCGCCGTCATCACCGCTACCGACAAATACGGGGGCAGAAATCACAAGAAATTAATCGAATCCGCCGTAAAGAAATATGCAAAAACCCACCATTTACCCGTACTACAGCCCAAAAACCTAAAAGATCCGGAATTTGTGGAGCATTTGCGCAAGCTTAAAGCAGACTTGCAAGTAGTGGTCGCCTTCCGGATGTTGCCGGAAGTGGTTTGGGACATGCCTCCGATGGGCACCCTAAACCTCCACGGCTCCCTCCTCCCAAAATACCGCGGAGCCGCCCCCATCAATTGGGCCATTATCAACGGCGAAGTAGAAACCGGTCTCACCACCTTCAAACTCAAACACGTCATCGACACCGGAGATATGTACTTCCAAGCCAAAGTACTCATCGACGAAAATATGACAGCCGGCGAATTACACGACCTCATGATGCCCATAGGCGCTCAATTGGTTCTCCAAACCGTCAAAGCACTGGAAAATGGCTCAGCCCAAGCCGTCCCTCAACAGGGAACGCCTTCCCATGCGCCCAAGATTTTTCATCAGACCAGTGAGATAAATTTTGATGCACCAACCGAAAAAGTCCATAATTTTATCCGCGGACTAAGCCCTTACCCGACCGCTTGGACTCAATACCAAGACAAAAAACTCAAAGTATTCCTTACGGAAAAAGAAATAGTAGAACATGAGCTTGCCCCCGGCACCGTGGACACCGATCGAAAGTCTTTCTTCCGAATCGCCACGCAAGATGGTTTTGTCCGCCTGCTCGAAATGCAACTCCAAGGGCGTAAGCGACTGGCTTTGAAGGATTTTTTGAATGGATTGAAGTGGTGAGTAGTGAGTGAGTTGATTCGCTCGCAGGCTTCGCTAGTTGAAAAGATGAGGTGGGTCTCCTTGGGTGTTCAATTTGCCCTTCGGGCGTTCAATTTGTGCTTCGCACGTTCAATTTGTCCTTCGGACGTTCAATTTGCCTTCGGCGTTCAAGTAGCGATGGTTCTTGGCTGCCTACCCGTTATACCGTTATACCGTTACACCGTTATACCGTTACACCGTTACACCGTTACACCGTTACACCGTTGAGTCCGCTCCGAAAAGTCCACTCTGCCGGAAATTAAAGCACGAATCAAAATTTTATTTGGCTACAAGCGTAGTGTCGCTCCTACGGAGCTATATCCCTACTATTTTAGTCTTACAAAGATGTCGCCCCGATGGGGCTCAGGCTTATGTATTTCGGCTATTTTCTCTGTTGTCAGCCCCGTAGGGGCGACACCTTTGTAACAGACAATATCGCACGATACAGGAAGCCCCAGCGGGGCGACACCTTGTCTCGGTCGCACTAGTATTCATAAAGAATCCAAATAAAATTTTGTGGACTCCAGAGCAAACCACTGCATCCGACTTTTCGGAGTAAACTCACCGTTATACCGTTCATTGCCTTCGGCGTTCAAGTAGCAAAATCTCTTTCCTGCCTAGCCGTTACACCGCTATACCGTTACACCGTTATACCGTTATTTCATTATCCGCCCCACATATCTTTCGGTGGCCGTCTCCACCACCACGAAGTAGAGACCGTGCGCCAGTCCCGTCAATTTTACGGTCTCTCCATCCCGGATAGATTGTTGTCGGAATACTTGCCCTTGGGCATTGTAAATAGTCAAATCTCCCCGTTGCCCGTCCCCAAAATGAACAATCATCCGCTCTAAAACAGGATTGGGGGAAAGTTCTAACTTTTTGGCCGCAAGGCCGAGCTCCAACTCACCCACCGGCTCCGGCAAATCGGTTTGATAGGCCGTCAATCCACCCCGCCGATTACCCACAATCAACTCCCGCAGCCCATCCTGATTGAGATCTCTAAAAGCAGGAGAGATGTCTCCCCCATCCTTCAGCGACCCAAAATTATCGGTGACGAGCGTAAAAGCGCCATCCAAATGATTTTCTATGTCCTTATACTCCAAAATCCCCCGGTCGGCGCTTCCGCAAAACAGTCGAAAAGCCCCGTCCTCCTTCCACATCTGCGGCATCGAAAAGCCCAGCGAATACCCAAACTCCCGGACATCCACCTTCCCAAAAAATGGATTATTGGGCGATGCTTGGTGATTGCTATTAAAGTCCGGATGGCCCGGAGAACCGATATTTTTTAGAAAATTCAAATTGCCATTTCTCTCTCCCACCACCAAGTCGGTCAAACCATCTTCATCTACATCCACCAAAAAAGGCGCTGCCGCCAAGCCCACATCTATATTTTTGTAAGGGAAAACGGGAGCGGCAAACTCAAAAGCTTGGTTGGGGCCGGCCGTATTCTCAAAATAATATAAGGCGCCCAAATATTCCCCCACCATCAAATCCAAGTCTCCATCTCCGTCCAAATCCCCGAAATTCGGCCGAAAACCCCATTGAGAAGTGGACTGAAGCCCTAGATAATGATCATTGATCAATTCATATTTGGGTTGGGTGGCTGTTCCGGTGTTTTTGAACAAAAACAACCGACTGTCCAAGCTCCCATCTTCCTTGTAAAGCGACTCATTACCCACCACCAAATCCAATAATCCGTCCCCGTCCACATCCGCCACCGCCGGATAAGCACCGGTGCCCAAATCCAGCATATCCCCGCACAAAAAATCATCTTGCCGAAATTGGTATTGCGGATGCGCTGTAGCGCCTGAATTTTCATAACGCCAAGCATTGTTTTGACTGATAGACAGAGCGGTGGCATTGGGGGCGCTAATCAAATCCAAATCGCCGTCATTGTCCGAATCAATAGCAAATATACCCGGAAAAACAGGAATATCTATCGGACTATTTTGTGGAAACACCGTATCCTGA
>JALVCY010000032.1 GCA_027009605.1 Saprospiraceae bacterium | reverse complement strand
GTTTGACGTAAGTCCGGCCGGAAGTGGTCATATTTCCGTCAATTCTTTGGATATTGATGACTTCCCTTGGAGTGGAGACTACTTTGAAGGAGTCGATATCTTACTCAAAGGCACACCCAACAGTACGGGTTTTGTATTTGATTATTGGGAATTAAAAAATCATGCAGTCAGCCCGTCGGATAGTCTGCCTTCGGTCACACTCAACCTGCTTGGGACGGATACCATCATTGCCCATTTTTCGACTCCTATCACGGAAGACTCCTTGGTAATCAATGAGATAAACTATAATTCCGCCCCCGATTTTGATTCGGAAGACTGGGTAGAATTCTATAATCCACAGGACTACAGCTTAGATATTTCCAACTGGGTTTTTAAGGATGAAAAAGATGCTCATGAGTTTGTTTTCCCGCAAGGGACGGCCATTCAAGCTCATGATTATTTGGTACTTTGTCGGGATACGGCAGCTTTTGCTTCGCTTTATCCCAATGTCACCAACCGGATAGGCAATTTTGATTTTGGTCTGAGTAAGGGCGGAGAACTCATCCGTCTTTTCAATGCCCAAGGTGCCGTCGTGGACACCGTTCTTTATGACGACAAATCCCCTTGGCCCACAGAACCGGACGGTCACGGCCCGACCTTGGAATTGCTTAATCCGACCTATGATAATGCTCTAGCAGCCAGTTGGAAAGATTGGCCGGATCATGGGACACCGGGTGCCATCAACCATGGATTGGTCGCTACTTCCTTCCTTGCGGAAAATGACTTCAGCTATCAGGTCGTCCCCAATCCATTCTCCGAACAGGCCGTTTTGAGTATTACCAAAAACGGAGAACGACTCTCCGGCCATCTGAAAATCATAGACTTATTGGGCAGACCGGTACAGCAGATAGACGTTCCTAATGCCCAAAACATCAACTTGGACGGCTCCATTCTGACCGGCGGCACGTATTTCTTTACTTTCTACGATGATAAGCACCGGGTCTTTAGTGGGCGGTTTTTGGTTGTTGAGTAGGTTGGGTGTTTAGGGGGTAGATTGGGGTTTGAAGTGTATTGAGAATGATGAAAAATGAAACATATAGTCAAAAGTGTTCCGAACAAAGGGAAATTAAAAAATGGGGATAGCTATAATTTCTATGAAGACGATTCTGTAATTATTGCCATCGTTGCAGACGGTGTTGGAGGAAATGCGTGTGATTGGAAAGCGTCAGAACAAGCTTGTAAGGATCTAGTAGCTTTTTATAACAATAAATTTAAGACCTTAGGAGTCAAGCTAGGGCTTGCCCAAAGTTTGAGAAAAACTTATGAAAAAATCTATTCCACAAAAGGAAAATGTAAAGGCATGCTAACCACATTAGTTGCTGTAATAATAGATAAGAAAACGCTGAAATATCACTATTTCGGAATTGGAGATAGTTTAATTCTAAAATTTGAAAATGATACAATAGATGAGTTAACTCCTGAAAGTGCTTTTAGGATTCAACCGGATGAATTACCAAGCAGCATTAAAAGTGGTGGAAAACTGAAGAGAAACACTAGTTTTGCACTAATGACCGATGGGATTTCTACAAATAGAAAAGGATACAAAGATGAATTGGCATTAATCATCAATTCAGAAAATTGGGAAAGTAAATTTGATCAGATTATGCACTTAAACCAACTTACTCAATTTGATGATATGACGTTGATGTTGTTGAAACCATGAAGAAGGTCAATTTTTCTTAACATCAGCCGAATAGTAATTCCCAAAAGTATCGAAACTGTCTTTGGGCAAATCATATCTAATCAAGCTTGGGTCGCTTGATGTAATGACTATTTGAAATCTTTCATTTTCAAACTGGCCAATGGCTGCTAGCCCACGTTGTGATGCATTCCTAACCGTAAGACCTTTAGGTAATACAAAAATTGTTGAATCACCGGTAAAATAACCAATCTCAAGGTTTTTCTCTAATCTACCCATTTCATAGCTTGGCGAACTAATCCAACTTAAAAACCACCCCAACAAGAATAAGATATTCAATAATATTGAAAGCTTAAAAAGCCATTTTTTCATTTCATAATTCGTTTTGGCGAAGTGTACCCAATTCTTTGAACAGAAGTTGGACAAAGTTAAGAAATGTTTGGCATCTTTGTATAGTCTGGCAGCCATTTTTTTTTCGCTGGATTTATGGGCAAGCCTAGTCGAGCGGATGATTTTAGTAGGTCATTAGTTCCATTTTTTTTGAATAATGTGCCTAAAAACAGGAAAAAGCACGGGTTTATATGTATATTTGTGTTAATGTCATTTTCTGCAAGCATAAAAATGAAACAAAGTATTACCATATTTTTCTTATTAGTATGCACTACAATCATGGTGGCTCAAGCTGATGCCCTAAAGAAAAAGAATAGCTTTCAATTGTCATTTGGATTAAACCAAATAAAGGAAAAGACTATTCACCCAAAAGTTCATTCTGGCACTTCCCTTCTACTTAAATATACTAGAAAAAAGGAGAAAAAGAATCGGTCACGGTACAATGTGTCTTTTTTGTTTTCAAAAATTAAAACAAAGTATGAAAATGCCACTAGGTCAACGAATATCCAATTAAAAGGAGATTATGGTTATTTATTTAATCTAAAAAAGACAGGAAAATACCAATTCTTTCTCGGCCCCAGTTTATCTGCAAATTATCGTTTAAGTTTTTATCCTAATTGGGATGAAAGTCATTTGTATTGGGCAGATGATTTCTCCTTAGAACTTTCAAACCAATTTCAATACTTTATTAACGATAAAAAAACACTTGTCTTAGACTTAAATATTTCTGCTTTCTCCTTATTTAGCCGTCCGGAATTGCATAGAAACCATAAAATTGATGATGTTTCTGCCGGGGGAATTATAAAAAGTATGCATAGCAATTATCAATTTGGGACAGTAAATCAAGCAATAAATATTTGTTTTCAAAGTGAATACCAATTCAAAATTTCTGATAAAATCCATCAAGCCATTGTTTATACCTTTGATTACAGCAGATTTAAAGAACCTTTGCCCTTTCGGAATATGCAACATAATTTAAGCTTTAAAATCTATTTTTAATGAAAAATCTTCTTCTAATTCTACTTACTATTGGGACATTTTCTTCTTGCCTAAAAGATGAAAATCTTAAACAGGAATTTAATGGTTTTACCCCACAAAGCATCACGGACGATTGGCAAATTTCAACCCCGGCGAACGAACATGTTGACAGAGATTTATTAGAAAAAGCCTATCAATTAATTTACCAAGATAATAGATTCTTGATGGCCAGAAGTCTATTGGTTTTTAGAAATGGGAAACTTATCGCAGAAGCCTACCCAAATGATAAAACCGATATTGACAGAATACACAACATTCAGTCCTGTACCAAATCTATTACATCACTGATGGTCGGTGTTGCCATCCAAAACAATAAAATTGACTCGCTAGATGAGTTGTTATACTCTATTTATCCGGAGTATTTTGATGAAGTCCAAAGCAAAAGGACAATTTCTATAAAAGATGCATTATTGATGCAAACAGGATTAGAATTTGACAATAGTGTTCATACACAACAACTGTATGAAACCAGTGAAAATTCCATTGAATTTGTATTAAAACAGCCCCAAATATATACTCCGGGCACTATAATGAAATACAATGATGGAGCACCGCATTTAATTTCAAAGGTGATTGAAAAAAAAGCCAACCAAACATTAAGCGATTATGCGAATAGCAAACTGTTTTCTCCCTTAAACATTACCGATTGGCAATGGGAATATTCAAAAGATAATACAACTTTTGGAGCATTTAGTCTCTATTTAAAACCACGTGACTTCGGTAAAATTGGGCAACTATTGTTACAAAATGGAGTTTGGAAAAATGATACCATTATTGACACCAACTATTTGTCGGAAGCCACCAGCATTCTGACATCTGCTAACTTCAACAGTGAACCCTACGGATATTATTTTTGGATTTTACCATCCTTTGATGCCTATTGTGCATTAGGACACGGTGGACAATTCTTACTTGTGGCTCCAAACAAAAATCTTGTTGCCGTTTATACCGCATTTCCTTACACCAACGAACAATTTTGGGACGAAAGAAATGAGTTGATGAATTTACTGATTGAAAGCTGTAAATAGAAAGGGATACGGCATACTCCCAACCAAAAAATTCCCCTTAGTCCAATTAAAACCCCTACTTCGCAAGGCAGCTCTTTACCATTCAAAAAACACGCTTTCAACCTGCATAATCAGAAATAGTTTCAATCAAATTTAACAAAAAATGAAAGGATTATTCATCCTACTTCTGTTTATTTCTTGGTTCACGAGTATAAATGCGCAGGTGATTTTAGTCCCGCGTTGGGACGTGCGGACGTGTGTACCTACGGGTATTACAAAACCTGAAACAAAAATCGGACAAAGCGCTGA
Source organism: Saprospiraceae bacterium (assembly GCA_027009605.1). Classification (GTDB taxonomy): domain Bacteria; phylum Bacteroidota; class Bacteroidia; order Chitinophagales; family Saprospiraceae; genus HyVt-613. The sequence continues at coordinate 1,353 of JALVCY010000032.1, read as the reverse complement.
TATTCAACCAGATATAGCGTTGTATGGTTGGAAAAAAATATCGCCCAAACAAATTAGAACAGACATCAAGTTTACAATAAAAAAACTAAAAAAGAAGCACTTCGATATAAATTGGGAAGGCCGGGAAAAAGAAATTATTAGCGGACTGAACAACATTGCAGAGATACAAGAAAGCATCAGTTTGGATAGTTTTTTGACTAGGCTAAAGGCCGTCATTTCAACTATAGATGACGGGCACACAAGAATTGTTTCTGCCAAACTAAAACGGAATAAATCCGGCTTCAAATGTGTAATGGTTGATGAAGAAACTATCTTGCTTCGGCTACCGAATTTCACAAGTCGTTGGAAATTAAAAAGAACTCTCAGAAAATTTAAAATTCTAAAAAAGAATCCTAAAATAAACAGAATAATTATTGATATAAGGGGTAATCTGGTAGGCTATAGTAATTTGGTACAGGATTTTTTGGAAAACACCATGACAAAAGATTTTCAACTATTTGAATGGACAAAAATTAAGCGAAAAAATAGTGCACTAGAGATTCCTGTGAATCTTGTAAGAAGAATACAAAAATACAAAAGAGAAGGAGATTATTTTGTTAAGCGGGGCAAGTTGGTTAAGGTAAAAAATCAAAATCATATTGAGCACAAATATTTATTGGTTGACTCCACCATTATCTCGGGAGCGATGTTGGCTACTTACCATTTAAAAAAAGATGGTTATTTGGTTTTGGGAAGTGACCCAAGTTCGTTGTTTAACACTTTTGGAAACAATACAGCCGTAGTGCTACCAAGGAGTGGATTTTACTTGTATATTGCCACTTCAAGGCTAATTGTAGATGAAAATAGTAAGCATCGAAATGACGATATGCTTCACTGTGATTATCCTTTGATAAACGGGCAAATTCCGGTGGGGTTGATTGAAAATCCAGCAAACAAATAGGATTTGGAGCATTCAACGAATCTGCCAATTTCGTCGAAAAAAACCAAGCATTTAGCGAAAATGAATAAAACCACAGATGAATTAGGTCTAAATTACAAAGAAAAAATATTATGGGATACATGGGTCAACATACAACAGAACAGAATTTAAAACTAAAAAAATCACTAAAAAGTGGGCGATTCTTCTTGACGAAGAAGAAAAATTATGAAGATCATTTTCATTGGGAATCCACGAAATCCGAGACCAGCACAGAGCCTTACATCGAACTCACCCCACAGCAGCTTCGAGCCGCCAAAAGAAAACGGCTAAAACCTATACTACTCTACTTCTTTTTGGTCTTGAGTCTCATGGGCGCAATCATTTGGGTTATTTCATTTTGGGGATGGTAGCCCTTTTACCGTAAACTCTTGGCA
>JALVCY010000031.1 GCA_027009605.1 Saprospiraceae bacterium | reverse complement strand
AAACGAATCTGCGACTCCCCCAAAAAAAAACAACATACCGATAATTGCTACCGGCATGTTGTAAATAAAATGATTCAAATCGCTGGACGTTTCAGCCATTCAAGCGGTGCATTCCGTTCCTTATTGAATGTGCATAAATCGTAGTCCGTCTTGGCCATTTATTTGCAATATATAATTGCCTTCCGGTAAATGTCCTATACGAATTTTGTAGTATCTCTCATGGTCATCGCTTAAAGATTGGCTATAGACCTTTTGGCCCAAGCTATTGATAATCTGTAAGAACAGATGTTGCTCATTCACTAAGTCTATGACTATGTAGTCTTTTGCGGGATTAGGGAATAGTCTATATGTAATCTCTTGGTTAGCAAATGGTTGTGTCTCATTTTTCGTCATTCCTGCAGTTGACGGATTGAGTACAACCAAGGCTTCATCATCTTCGACGGGGATTTGAGTATGATTATTATCAGGAGAAGAGTCATCGTCTATTTCATCGCAAGATGTGACTTGGGCAAACATGGGAATCGGACCGGCTGTTTTTGTAAATCCGGTGTATTCCAATGTCAGGGATTCGTCGGGCTGAAGCACCGGAATATCCCAAATTCCAAACCAATCTGAATAAGTAGTACCACTAGGCGCTTCATAACTATTGAATCCCAACATCGACCAATTGTCATAATTGGATTGGTCAAAATATTGGACTTTGACATTGTGCGCCGGAGAAGTACCGGAATTCTCAATAGTTAAGTACGTTGTGGCAAAAGCCCATTGCCCGGGAGAGACCGGATTGGCCGAAAGGCCTAAACTCAAATCTACATCTCCTGACTGTCCACCGCCGGAGCAGGTATTGGGCACATTAAATGATGTAGTTATTTGGCAACCGGATGAATCGGAGACCAAAACAGACAGATTTTCATTGGGCTCGAAATTATTGATATTTATGGGCCCTAAGGTCGCAGAAGCACCGGTACCGGAAATCGTACTACCGTTAAAGCTTAAATCCCACTGAGTCGTTCCTGTTATTTGAATATTAAACAAGAAATAATCGTCTGACGCAATATCAGCAGTTCCATTATCATTGCATTGAACGTCGGTGATTTGCACATTCAAATCACATGGATTTTGGTTATTCCCGCAGTTGAATTCAATAATATACTTCCGGTCAGCCCACTCATTATCTATCGACCAGCTACCATCCCACGGGAAAATAGTGTAAAAGTCATTGGCAGGAGAATTATCAGCACACCACGAACAATCACTAAAATTAGAGTAAGAAATACCCGAATTGTCCACCCATTTAAAACTCCCTTCCAAGTCATAGTCCGATAAGCCGATAAAGGCAATTTCTGAAATATTATTTTGAATAAACTCATTTTCAGAAGCATCATTGATGATGACCAGCTGTGCACCCAAACTTTCTGCCAGAGATTTGGCTTCTAACCAAGTGGCTGTGGTTTGACTGACGAAATAGTGGTGTTGTTGGTATTCTCCTAAGTAGGTGAAACCATCTACAGCGGTCGGGCAGTCATCTGCCGGCGGCGTGACGGTGGACGTGTCAATGGTTGTAAAATTACTGGTCTTACAGGCATCATTTTCACCGGCATCATTGTAAGGGGTGACTTTTACATAAAACTTGGTGTTGTGCGCAAATGGAAAAAACTGATAGCCGGTCACGTTGCCTACGTCCAAATGATCTACGATTTCATGACCGTTGGGGGTCGTTCCTACTGTCAATTTATAGCCGGTCGCTTGGTTGGCAGTTGTCCAAGCAAAAGGCGTGTTCAAAGGTACATCGGTGGCATTATTGGCCGGTACAATCAACTGACTACAGTCGGGAATGGCCGGTGTCGGCGTACCGATAATATTGACCGAATAGTCTTCTATTTCTCCATAATCTATTGTGTCACAAGGCATTGCGTAACCAAAACGACTCATTATTACCCGCATAATCGTGGGGCCGGGAGTCGCATCTTCCGGAATGGTAATGTTACCGTGGATGGTGTTTTCAAAGGTGCCGTTAGGAGGGGCGGGTACCATTTGCTGGAAAGCAATTTCGGAAGGTTCAAAAATTTCATTTTGATTATAATCAATCCAAACACGCCAATACTCGGGATGCGTGTAGTAGCCAAATCCGGTGGTCAAGCTAACCGGGTAGGTTTGATTTAACTCTGCATCGGTGGCATGATAGGAAAAATCAGAATAGGCCTTGCGGAACGACGTATTATTGATGTCGCCAAAGGTGACATTATTGACCCATTCGCCCCAAGGATTTTTGCTAAAAGGGATGCAATAGTTTTTGGTGTCCACGCCTTCAAAATTAGAACAATGAGGAGGGGGCACAATGTAGGTACTTACGGCGCATCCTTTATCTGTGGCATCTTGAAAGTGAGCCGTAAATTCATTGTTGTGAATGACATAAGGCCCGAAATCAATGGGGTGGTTATAGTCGCCAACCAATGTTTGTCCATTGATATTGGCTACCCAACTGCCACTTGCGTGAATGCTATGCACGGTCATGGATATGGAAAATTGGTCATCCCATCCAAAGATAGGCGTACCCATATCATCACAAAATTTTTCATGTTGTTCGACATAGAGTAGGCAATCATTTTGACCACCTTCTCCGGTAATCGTCACAGAATAATCTTCCACTTCTCCATTTTCAATATCTTGGCAAGGGCTAACCGGATAGTCATCTAAACTAAACATGACCCGCATTCTGGTTTTTCCCGCAAGGGCATCGGTCGGGATATGAAACGTTGTATAGAGTTTGCCATCTGTGCTATTGGTTTGACCTTGGAAGGCCATTTCATTTTCGGCGTATTGTCCATCTTGATTGTAATCAATCCAAGCCCGGAAGAATCCATTTCTATTCGCCGGTTGGTGAGCGGTCAATTTTACAGGAGTTGCGTCGGCTCGGTCGATGGTAAAATTAATTTCAGTAAAATCATTATAGACATTCTTGCCGGAGTATTTAGTTAGATATTTTAGCCGGACGGAAGAGATCCAAGCGTAGGTTACATTGCCTTTGGGTTGGCAATATTTGTAAATCAAATTTAAGGGGATAGCGGCTGTGTTGGATTGATTCGTATTATTATTAGCTACGCCTTCCGGCAAACGCACAACGACCGGCCCGGAAGAGATGGGTGTTATCAAAACAGAATAATTTTTTCCGCTTCCGCTAAAATTTGAAGCGATTCCATTTGTAATATTAAACTTGGACGCATCCATGCCTGTTACGCTTTCGCTAAAAGTTGCCTTTACTATAAAAGGTTGATTTACAATGGCTTGTGGCGTAGAAAGCGTCACCGAAGGACGAATGTTTCCGGTAGGGATTTCTTCAAAAAAGGCGACGCTACCGGATAGATGAATATTTGTCGAAGGAATAAGAGTGGATTCACCGGTAAGAGACGCATTCCAATTGGAACGTCGAACCTGATTTATATTAAAATTAGCCGGAAAAGAATAGGTCTTAGAAGCGACTTCAGAATTATCAATTAAAGTCTTGGCCCAGAGCGTGTAGAGATAGGTGCCATCTTGTTTTTTAAAAGCATAACCTTTGACTCCGTAGGGTAGGTTGAGAGCTGCCGTCCGCACCGGGTCATAGTCTGTTTGATAAATAAAATCTGCAACGGTCTTGTATCCGATGGCAGAGTTGTGGCGGACTTGGTTTTGGGGATTGCCGGCGAATTTTTTGTAAAATCCCATACTCTGAAATTCATTCACAATATCTCCTTCAAATTCTAAATCATCAATGGAATAGACCAGCATTTGGATGACATCATGTACTTTGTTATTGATGGCTGCTTTCATTAAGAAGTTGCGCTGTCCGTCATCAGAAGCTAGGGACTCATATTTGAATTTGACTCGAGGGACGTTCGTCTCGGTTATGGTACGCAATTTTTTGGGAAACTGCTCTCCGTTATAGCCGTGATTACTTAATACATTTTCATAAATGGCAAATCGCTCATCAATCACTTGTCTGGCCGCTTCGTCCGAATTGCGCATGTACGCCCACCCCTGAATATTATCGTCCCAATGTCTGAGCGTCCCATCAATACTAGGGTAGGAGTGAATCCCCAATACGTCAAAATAGGCGCCACCTTTATACGGAAAATCAGGCGTGACGGAGCCATCTACCGGGTTGTCCGTATTGCGAAGCAACACATCCAAGAATGATGGATAGCCGAGTCCGGCCACGACAACATAATCGTCGGGCGCTACAGATTTAATCACCTCGTAAGCAATCCGCAGCGTCCGCAAATAATGAAATACAGGGGCATGAAGCTTATAATCACAGGGGTCCGGATTGTATTCCCAAAAATTACCGGGGTAGCCCGGTGGTCTCCAAGCTTTGTCAGAATCTGAGTAGCCGGGTTCATTCCATATTTCCCAAAATTTGACATAATTATTGTATTTGGTTACGATTCGGTACATGTAGAGCGCAAAATCGTTGTTGTCGTTTACGGGGGTACCATTTTCTCCATTATCCCAAATAGGTTCATAGAGATTTTTGAAGAGCGCACTGCGTTGTCCGGGGCAATAATGAGAAGTATCTCTCAAAGCATCCGACGGTTCACCGACAAAAGCAGTCAAATCATTCATCCCGAGACTAAAGTAGTGCTCAAAGGGTTCGAGTTCGATTTCATCGCCTAATTCTTCTAAGACATAAGAGGCCAAGGAAGGGCGAACCGCCCGGGCTCCTACGCCGGGAATCCCTCTACTCGGGTCACCGACAAGTAAATCCGCTGCCGTCTGATTGCTCCAACCAATCGGCAAAAAGCCCATGTTAGAGCCGGGACGAAAACGTCCTTTGTAGGGGGTAATCCCGTCATTTGCAGTAAAACTAACCTGCCCGGAGACAAAAAATGAACTAATTAGAAAGCACAGGAATAGTAACGCCCTATTGCGCCAAGTGTAATAGTGTGTCATGGGGAAAATTTTTGTTAAAAAATGGTAACTGTTTAGGATACCTAAATAGTTACAAAAAATAATAACTTCTGATAATCAGTCGTTTGTCAATTGCTTTGGGCGGCAAAAACGGAGATTATCGTTATTAAAAAAAAATGGTAATCGGTCGGTGCTAGTTAAAATGTGTAATAAGAATGGTCTTCTCATTGTTGGAATTACCCAAAATAGTGATATTTACGGGAACAAAACGCCTTATCGCTTAAAAACCCTACCATATTGGTAAAAATTACCATTTATATAGTAGAATGTGTATTGTTAATATGGGGATTTGTTTGGGGTTTTAGTTGAAGAAGTTGATTCGCTCGCAAGCTTCGCTAGTTGATTCGCTGCGCTAGTTGAGAGATTTGGGTTTTTGATTGGGCTTTTGCTTTGGTCTTGGATATTTGGAATTCTGTTTGGTTTTTAGTTGAAGAAGTTGATTCGCTCGCAAGCTTCGCTAGTTGATTCGCTTCGCTAGTTGAGAGATTTGGGTTTTTGATTGGGCTTTTGCTTTAGTCTTGGATATTTGGAATTCTGTTTGGTTTTTAGTTGAAGAAGTTGAAGAAGTTGATTCGCTCGCAGGCTTCGCTAGTTGATTCGCTTCGCTAGTTGAGAGATTTGGGTTTTTGATTGGGATTTTGCTTTAGTCTTGGATATTTGGAATTCTGTTTGGGGTTTTAGTTGAAGAAGTTGAATAAGTTGATTCGCTCGCAGGCTTCGCTAGTTGATTCGCTGCGCTAGTTGAGAGATTTGGGTTTTTATTTGGGATTTTGCTTTATCATTTGATATTTGGGATTCTACATTTGATACCTAGAATTTGTAGTGTCTCTTAGTGTAA
>JALVCY010000030.1 GCA_027009605.1 Saprospiraceae bacterium | reverse complement strand
GGTGTTTTTATGTAACTGTTTAGGTGTTCCTATTTTGGGGCAAAAAAAAGGCATCTTTTGGCCAAAATAGTGGATACCTATACAGTTACGTTTTTATTAGTAACAGTTGCAAAAATCTCATTCGATAGATAGAGATCAAACCGGTATTTCGGTATTTTTGCGTGATATTTACAGCCCCAAGTTACATGATAATTTTGTTTTCTTCCATACTACAGGCTGTTATTAACATAAAGTTGTGCAAAGTCAAGGTCGAAGAATGAGACTCTTAACAGACAATTTTTCAAATGCCGGCTCGTTTTGACCCCGTTATAAATGCAGAACGGGGCGGTTTGTCGGTTTGCTCTGTGTATAATAGTTCATATTTGCAAAAAAAACCGTACTTTTGCCAGCCGAATCGCTGCTACCGCCATTTGGGGTCGCATTTTGGAAAAAACAAACATTGAATGGGTAGGATAATATTTCAGGCTTCTTTGGTTTTTGTCCTTTTGGGCATGCTTGGCTGTAAGCCGGAATTTGAAAAAATAAGAACGAGTGGAGACTCCAAGCTGACTTATGAAAAAGCCATTGAATATTATAATGATGAAGAATGGTTTAAGGCTCAGCAACTCTTTGAATTGCTTATCAACAGCTATCGCGGGAAGGTAAAGGCAGAAGAAGTTTACTTTAAGTATGCTTACACTCATTACCATTTGGGAGAATACATCTTGTCGAAGTATTACTTTAAGTCTTTTGCCAAGACTTTTCCCAATAGTGTCTATCGAGAAGAAGCCGATTTTATGCGGGCTTATTCTATGTATAAGCAGTCTCCGGACTACCGGTTGGAGCAAAAGAGTACACAAGAAGCGATTGACCTTTTTCAACAGTTCGTGGATACTTATCCCCAAAGCGAGCGAGTCCCGGAATGCAACCGCATTATCATTGAATTGCGCAGTAAACTGGAAAAGAAGGCCTTTGAAGAAGGCTATCTCTACTACAAGATGGGAGACTATCAGGCGGCCACCATCTCTTTCGAGAATCTGCTCAAAGATTTTCCGGAGTCAAAAGACGTGGAAAGGGTTCGATTCTTAATTGTGAAAGGCAATTATGAGCTGGCGCGAAAAAGTATCATCACAAAACAACGGGAACGGTATGAAAATGCCTTGGAGTACGCCAAGTTGTTTAAGCACAAATACGCCAAGTCAAAGTACTTGGATGATGTGAACACAATGATGAAAAATACGTTAAAGAAAATTGAAAAACTCAAGAAAAATGGATATTAAATCAAAAGTTCAACACGTTGACCCGATTGCGAAAGCTCGGAATGTCGAAGCCATCGCCGCTAAAACCGGCAATATTTATGAGTCTTTGGCTATCGTCTCCAAACGAGCCAAACAATTAAATATGGAGTTGAAAGAAGAGCTCAGCCGCAAGTTGAGAGAGTTTGAAGAAACCTATGAGACCATCGAAGAAGTTCAGGAGAATAAAGAACAAATCGAAATCTCTAAGTTTTATGAGCGCATTCCGAATCCTGCGGTGATTGCTTTGGATGAATTTATGAGCGATAAGCTTTCTTATAAGTACGCAGAAGACGATAGCAAAAAAGCTTAGCGCCGGACTTTGGATACTCTAGTTGGTAGCCAAATTCGGTGAGTATGCCTTAGGGCAAAAATAATTTTCAATGAATTCATTGACCGGAAAGAAGATAATCCTTGGGATTACGGGAAGCATTGCCGCCTATAAGGCGGCTTTTTTCGTTAGGCTTCTCATAAAAAGCGGGGCGGAAGTAAAAGTCTTGATGACACAGAGTGCAACAACGTTTATCGCACCGCTTACCTTGGCCACACTCTCCAAAAATCCTGTCATTACAGGTATTGCTGATGGAGATGAATGGAGCAATCACGTAGAATTAGGCCTTTGGGCTGATGCGCTAGTTATTGCGCCGGCCACCGCCAATACCATGGCCAAGATGGCCGGTGGTATCTGTGATAATATTCTGAATGCAGTCTATCTTTCCGCAAGGTGTCCCGTCTTTTTCGCTCCGGGCATGGACTTGGACATGTGGGTTCACCCTTCCACACAAGAAAATGTCCAAAAATTACTGGGATACGGAAATATTCTAGTTGAGCCCGAATCAGGAGAACTCGCCAGCGGCTTAGTCGGAAAAGGCCGAATGGCAGAGCCCGAACATATTATAACGGCTCTATCTGATTTTTTCCGAAAGGAAGAGACCACGCAATCCCTTGCGGGAAAAACAGTCTTAATTACAGCCGGGCCGACGTATGAGCCGATTGATCCGGTTCGTTTTATCGGCAATCATTCTTCCGGGAAAATGGGTAAGGCTTTAGCCGAAAAAGTGGTCGCAAGGGGCGGGAAAGTCCATTTGGTCTTAGGTCCTTCCAAGTTAACTGTTGACCATCCCGATATTCGAGTCACCAAAGTGTCCACGGCCTTAGAAATGCTCGCCGCTGCAGAAAAATATTTTGCGCAAGCAGATATTGCTATCATGGCGGCCGCTGTAGCTGATTTTCGCCCCAAAAATGCAGCGACCGAAAAGATAAAGAAAAAAGCAGGCCAAGAAGAAATGACCATCGAATTGGTGAAAAATCCCGACATCGCAGCCACTCTGGGTCAAAAAAAGAGAAAAAATCAAATTTTGGTAGGCTTTGCCTTGGAGACGGAGAACCCTGTAGCCAATGCTTCTCGTAAACTCTCCAAAAAAGGCTTTGATTTTATTGTTTTGAATTCATTAAAGGATGAAGGCGCCGGGTTTAATCATGACACCAACCGGGTGACGCTTGTCTTTGAAGGCAATAAAACCAAGGAATTTCAGTTAAAATCTAAGCTTGATGTTGCCGATGATATTTTGGATGCTATCGAGCAAATTTTATAATCAGGAAAATGTAATTCAATGAGACTTATATATCTATTGTTTTTTTTGGCAGTAGTCGGACAGGTGGACGCACAGGAATTGTTGGCAACGGTAAAAGTAGCCACTCCAAAACTCCAAAAGACCGACCCCAAAGTATTTAAGACGATGGAGCAATCCATCAAGGATTTTCTCAATGGCCAAAAATGGACAGAAGACTATTTTGAAGACAACGAACGCATCAAATGTAGCTTCCAAATCACCATCAAAGAAGAGCTATCCGATAATGTTTTTAAGGCTGATTTGGCCATTAAATCCAGTCGCCCAATCTACAATTCCAGTCAAGAAACGGTCGTCTTTTCGCACCTAGACAAGGAGATTGAATTTGGATACCAAGAATATCAACCCATCCAGTTTGTAAGGAATACTTATTCGGATGAGCTCAGCCAAGTTTTGGCTTTTTATGCCTATATCATCATCGGTTTGGATTATGATACTTTTTCTCCGGAAGGAGGCTCTCCATTTTTTCAAACGGCAGGAGAAATAGCCCAGTTGGCTTCTCAAGAAAGCAAGGGATGGAGTCCGTCCACACAAAGAAATCGCTACCAAATATTCGAAAGCATCACCAATTCCCGCTCCAAACCTTATCGCCAAGCTATGTATGAATACCATCGGCAAGGTCTAGATGTCATGGCCGATGATGTCGTCGGTGGACGAGCTAAAATCATGGATGCACTAGAAAAGATTGACCGTGTTAATTCGGACTTTCTGAATGCCTTTATCCTGCAAATTTTTGCCAACTCCAAGTCCACCGAATTAGTAGAGATATTCAAAGAAGCACCAAGCAGCCAAAAAAGCCGCTTCATTACTATCATGTCAAAAATTGATGCCACAAAAGCTAGGATTTTCCGGCAGGTGGGGCGGTAATCTTTGTAACGTAATGGCCTTTGAACTTTGGTTCAAAGCTGTAGCCATCGAGCCTGTAGGAGGGCACGGCCGTGCGTCCCTACAGGCTTCCAAAAATCCTTGTGCAAACGGTTTGGCTTAGCGCTTACCGTGTAAAAACCCAATGCTCCGGTGTAGATATTTGCGCATTAAAGCTATATCCATCCTCTAAAAAGCCCTTGATGTCTTCCGGGTTTGTGATACTATTTTGGAGAATATAACGAGAAAGGAGTCCCCTGGCAATTTTAGCATTATAGGTAATGAATTTGTATTGGCCGTTTCGTTCTTCGCGAAAGTCCATGGTTAGGAGTTTGCCTTCCAGTAGGTTGGGTTTGATGGATTTGAAGTATTCTTTTGAAGCTAGGTTGATGATGACTTTACTTTTTGTCTTTTTCAGGTCTTTGTTGATTAGTTGGGTGATTTTGTCTCCCCAAAACTCATATAAGTTTTTGGCTGCACCAATGGAGATTTTTGTTCCCATCTCCAAGCGATAAGCTTGTATCAAGTCCAACGGGCGCAAGACTCCATAAAGCCCGGACAATATCCGCAAATGATCTTGTGCAAATGCCAATTCTTCATCAGAAAAAGTATCCAGACCCAAGCCTTGAAATACTGCCCCATGAAAAGCTAATCCCGCCGGTTCCGCATTCTTTTGGGTATAACTTTTCGGGTTAAAATGCTGATAGCGTCCGTAATTGAGTGCGGCTAAGGAATCGCTTAACTTCATAAGTTTTTTTAAGTCTGTCAAGGATAGTTGGGACAATACCTCCACGAGTTCGGCGGTCTCTTTCTTGAATCGAATCGTAGATGTTTTCAACGCAACGGGAGGGGCAGTTTGTAAGGTCTTTGCAGGCGAAAGTAAGAGGAGCATGGTTGTATTTTATTTTTGGAATGATGGGGTTATCGCCAGCGGACGACGTTTCCCCGTGTAGGGTTTAGCATTTCTTGTGGTACGGCCTGTTGGATTTCTTGAGCCAGCAGTTTGATTAGGTGTTGTTTGGAATAATGGCGGGCATAAGTCAGACTCACTTCTCGTAAAGGAGTGGATTCGCTAAAGGCCTTGACTTGGTGGCGCCGGTCTTGGGGGATGTCTTTGACTGCCAACTCCGGAATCAACGTAAACCCACCTTCATAATCGACTAATTTTCGCAAGGTTTCGATGGATCCACTTTCGTAAATGAGTCCGGTATCTTCCTTGCTATCCGTTTGATAAGCACAAAGATTGACCACTTGCGACCGAAAACAATGGCCTTCGGTCAAAAGCCAAATATCAGGCGTGGTCAATTCTTGAGCGGTAATATTGTTTTTTTGCAAAAAAGGATGGCTTTCGTGCGCATAAATCAGCATTTTCTCGAAGAATAGGGGGACTTCCAAAATACCCGGCTCGTCTAGTGGAGTCACTAAAATACCGGCATCCAGCAAGTCTTTGTGTAGGTGCTCGATGATGTCTTCGGTCATTAATTCTACTAATTTGACCTGTAAATTGGGGTATTTGCGGGTGAAACGCCCCACAAACAACGGAATCAAATAAGGCGCTAAGGTAGGTATAATGCCTACAGACAGCGTGCCCTTTACAATAGATTTTTCTTCTTGGATAATGGCTTCGATTTGGTTGTAGGCGGCCAAGGTCTTTCGAGCTTGCGCAATAATTTTTTGACCTATATCTGTCGGTACGACCGGTTGTTTGGTGCGGTCAAAAATAACGACTTCGAGTTCTTCTTCTAATTTCTTGATTTGCATACTCAAAGTCGGCTGAGTGACAAAGCACTTCTCGGAAGCGGTCACAAAATGACGATAGGTGTCCAACGCCACGATGTAAGTAAGTTGAGCGAGTGAAGCCATTTTTATCGATTATAGATGTTTCAAGTTTCGGGATTTTAAAAAGCCCGTGGTTATTGAAATTTTTAGCATTTTGTTCAATCGTTGTACCTGCTCCGAAAAGTCCACTCTGCCGGAAATTAAGCACTGAACAAAATTTTATTTGGCTACAATGCAT
>JALVCY010000029.1 GCA_027009605.1 Saprospiraceae bacterium | reverse complement strand
CCTGTGCGTGATTCTTGGCTCATCTGTCGATTCCTGTCGGTTCTGCACTGCGCTCCAAGCTTAACGATTAAAAACGTCCACTCAATGGATCGCTAAGCTCGTAGCCTTTTGACGACAAAGTCGAAAAAAGGTGGAGCACCGATAGTGATGCGGTGGGTGAGCCAAACCGTTCGCACAAGACCAAGAAAAAGATACTACATCTGCTTGGCTTTTGTATAATTTCCAGAATTTTTGCATACAGATTTGGCGCAAAGTAGTGGATGTTCTAATCTTCAGTGGGTGTTTCTTGGCTCACCTGCCGATTCCTATCGGTATTCCGCTGCGCTCCAAGCTTAGCGATCCGTTTTTGTGGAAAAGCTTGAGCATGGTGTAGTGGATGCTCTAATCTCCTGTGCGTGATTCTTGGCTCATCTGTCGATTCCTGTCGGTTCTGCACTGCGCTCCAAGCTTAACGATTAAAAACGTCCACTCAACGGATCGCTAAGCTCGTAGCCTTTTGACGACAAAGTCGAAAAAAGGTGGAGCACCGATAGTGATGCGGTGGGTGAGCCAAACCGTTCGCACAAAAACCAAGAAAAAGATATTACATTTGCCTGGCTATATGTATGAATCTGGAATTTTGTGAAAAAGTTTGGCAGAAGATAGTGGATGTTTTAATCATCAGTGCGCAATTCTTGGCTCACCTGCCGATATCTCCTATCGGTATCCTTTGCAAATGGGGTTAATGGTCAACGTAGAACGGTGTAGCGGTGGAACGGGTGAGTACTAGCTTTTTTTCAAAGGAATTTTCTCTTTCTAGGAACACTCTCCCCAAAATATTTAAAAGCCATAAAATCCCCTTTCTGCAAAGGGGATTTTTGGGGATTTCATGAAAAAAGTCTTTAAATATTTTGGGGATTCGGGGCAAGAACTCTAACGGGGACGATTCTTCACTTCTCCACTCTTAATTCTGCAATCTGCAATCTTAATTCCTGTTGGGAAATGCAGGATAAGTTAGGTACTTCCGAATTTATTCGGGAGATGGTCTGAGATTTCAGCCAAATAAATTTGGCTCTACCAACTCCCCAAAATATTTAAAGGCCGTAGGGGGTTTCCTTGTGAAACTCCTACGGGGATTTTTGGGGATTTCATGAAAAAAGTCTTTAAATATTTTGGGGATTCGGGGCAAGAACTATAACGGGGACTATTCCCTACTTCTCAAATCTTAATTCTGCAATCTGCAATCTTAATTCCTGTTGGGGCATGCCGGATAGTTAGGTACTTCCGAATTCATTCGGGAGATGGTCTGAGATTTCAGCCAAATAAATTTGGCTCTACCAACTCCTGTTCGGACATATCGCCAAATAAATTTGGCGCTACCAATCAGCCAAATAAATTTGGCTGCTACCAACTCGGCGATTGAAATCACCGCTACATTTGTTCCAAGCCCATCCCAAATAGCGCAAAGTCGAAACGAACAGGATCCACAGGATCAAAGACTTTTAGCGCATTCGTCAATTCTTCCACGGCCTTCCAGTCCCTTTGTTTTCGGTGCAAAAGCCCCAATTTTCGCCCCATTCTTTCGGTGTGAACGTCTAGGGGCATCAGTAATTGAGCCGGTTTAATTTGTTGCCAAATCCCAAAATCCACCTCATCTTTGCGCACCATCCAACGAAGAAACATATTGAGCCTTTTGCAAGAAGAGTTGCGTAAAGGAGTCGGGATGTGTTTGCGTGTGCGTTTGGGGGCTTCCGGAAGAGAGAAGAATAAATCATGAAAGTGAATCAGGCCTTGTTTGATGTTAGGGGCATCCGGCTCAAGGCCTTGGGTAAAAGCGTTTTCCAGGCTATCGTTAGATTGATAATAGTGTTTTAGGAAGTGGATAAAATACAAGGCATCCGTAGGCTGAAAAGTCCGGTGGACAAATTTTGTAAAAGGAATTAAATCAGAGTCTTGATGATGGAGAATAAAGTCATAAGGAGCCCCGTCTAGGAGTTCTACCAGTTTGTTGGCACTATTTATAATGGAGGCTCTTCTTCCCCAAGATAAAACGGCTGTCCAAAAGCCTATAATTTCGATATCTTGTTTGCGGGTAAATTGATGTGGAATACTGATAGGATCATCTTTGATAAATCCTTTTTTGTTGTAGTGCAAAAAAGCAGCTTCCAGTCTTTTTTTTAGGTCTTCATTCATGATACCGGTGAGTTTACTCCTAAAAGTATTTTGATGCAAAACTACCAAATTTTATTCTGTTTGGAGAGTTTGCTCAATCGTTGAACCTGCTCCGAAAAGTCCACTCTGCCGGAAATTAAAGCACGGAACAAAATTTTATTTGGCTACGATGCATAGTGTAACGTGGTGTCGCTCCTACGGAGCTAGATTCCTACTATTTTAGTCTTTTACAAAGATATCGCCCCGCTGGGGCTTTCAGGGCTGAGTATCCCGGCTGTGTTCTCTATGTTGTCAGCCCTGTAGGGGCGACAACCTTGTAAGAAAACATCACACACGATACAGGAAGCCCCGGCGGGGCGACACCTTGTCTCGGTCGCACTAGTTATCATAAAGAATCCAAATAAAATTTTGTGGGCTCAAGAGCCAACCACTGCATCCGACTTTTCGGAGTAATCTCGACGCTTGAACGCTTGAACAGAATCCATGCATCCGGAATAATACTTGGCAAATTTCCCCGCTACTTCAAAAAACCTACTTTTCGGAGAAGATGCACGGGTATAACGGCATAACGGTTTAGCCGAAACCAACATTTGGGCAGGTTGTTTACCAAATAAAATTCTGTTATTTTACTCCTTGGCTAATTTCCGTTTTTTCTTTTGCTCGTTATTACTTTCGTAGATGGCGTATTGTTCGTAGTAGGTTTTATTTTGGTTATCCCAGATAAGTTTGCCGATATCTGAAAGTTGGATTAAGTCATCATAGATCTTATTGCCTAGGAGGACTCTCTTTTCGACGGAGATATCTCGTTCGGCGATTTTATCTTGTTGGATATTCATGCTTTTTTCGAAGTCATTGGCAGCTTGTTGGACACGGATGATGGCCTCTTCATTCAGTCCGGTTTCGGCGAGTAGTGGCAATTGTTTGCGACCCACCCGGGCCACTCGCCGACCACAAAAGAGTAGTTGAGCATCAGACATGTCCGACATTTTGGCGGTGCCGTAAGCGCGATATCTGCCGGAACGTTGACCATATTTCATGGCGACCCGAGTCATGATGGATCGGATGGCCGCTTTGAGCCGGTTGGCTTTGTCGTATTTTTTTTCGGTAACGACCATTTGGTTGCCGACCAATTCATCATCATTGGGCAAGTTATAAAACTGTAAGACCCGATTTTGAATGCCCTTCAATTTGGCTTTGGTTATCCCAAATTTTTTGAACTCTTTTAAATCGCGTTGGGCATATTTTAGTCTATCCACGACCATTGCATATAAATCGGCATCCGGAAAGTTGTACTTTCTATAAAATCCTTGTTTGCGCATGATTGATTTATTTTTGTTTTGCGTAAGCTGTTGGGACTCAATAGGTTGAGCTTGCGCAAATATATAAACTTTTTTGCAAAAAACCAAATAGTTGCATAAGAAAAACAATTTCGTTGATAACTTTTACTCATTCTAAAAAATCCTAACAACAATATTTTATTGGTTGGAACAATTGTATTACCACCAAGGCATGGTGAAAAAATACTCCATCTGTCAATTTTTTTTTGTGCTGAATAAGGCTCAAAAGTGGGGGAATGCCGAGTTTGCTCTTGACTTTACGTTATTTTGCTCCTTTCTTTCATTCTTAGCAAGATAGACCACCTTGCGTAGCCGACTCATCTATCAAGCAACCTTTTACAGGCGTTACTATCTTTTGTTAAAACTGAAAGGCACTTCTTTTTAGGTAACTACTCAGCGCAGAGACCTTCTTTAGCTAAAATGATTTTTGTTGAGTTGTTACTTTTTTAATTATGGGTCGTCCTAATTTAGATTTTCTGACTTTCGACATTTTTCTTTACATTTGAGCGTTAGACTTAGAAGGCTGAGTACTAAAATCCGTTTTTTTTAGTTCTTTTTTGTAGCCACTTTTGAGTTGAGTTCACTATAATCACCACCCATATTATGAATAAAAAAGAGTTTTTACTTGTCCTGTGCTTTTCCTTGATTTTTAGCGCAAGC
This sequence comes from Saprospiraceae bacterium, assembly GCA_027009605.1. Lineage (GTDB taxonomy): Bacteria > Bacteroidota > Bacteroidia > Chitinophagales > Saprospiraceae > HyVt-613. The sequence goes on along the minus strand of JALVCY010000029.1, from coordinate 1,641 downwards.
TATGCCCAACAAATCCAAGGAACAATCAAAGATACGAAAGGAGAGCCTTTGCCTTTTGCCAGTATTTATGTCAAAGATGCGACCTTGGGCACGGCTTCGGATGTCAAAGGCCGCTATATTTTTGATTTGGATACGGGACACTATACATTGGTTTTCAGTTATTTAGGCTTTAAAAGCTTAGAAAAATCGGTGGCTCTTGAGAAAGGACAGGTCAAGATGATAGATGTCGTTTTGGACGAAAGTCCGACCGAATTAGGAGAAGTACAAGTCATCGCCAACTCCAAAAGTGCGGCCAAATCCATCATGAATAAAGTTCGCAAAAATCGTAAAAAATATCTCCACCAATTAAAAACTTATTCATGTGAGACTTACGTCAAAAAGACCTTGGATCGAAAACTTATCCATCCCCATAAATCAGATACTTTATTGGTCGTGAAGTCGAATAAAAAGTTGAGCAAGCGAAAAAAACGCAAACTGGAAGAGCAAGAAAAACAAGTCAAGGAAAATCGAGATGCTTTTTTTGATAAAAATAACTTGCAATTGATAGAGAGTGTCTCCGAACTTTACTTCAAAGCGCCCAAAACTTTTAAAGAAAAAATCATAGCAAAACATGATTATTCTAATCGCTATACGCCGACTCAAAATGTTGCGGTGAGTTTTTATGGTGGTAGTGGCGGGGAAATCGCTCCCTATCAATGGGTCAATAGCAATCCTTATTTGATTTATTCGGTTACTGACCCGGACTTTAATTTTTACCGCAATACGATTGCTTTTCCGAGTATCTGTTCCAAGCCTGTTTTGTCTCCTTTGGCGAGTACTGCCAACCTAAATTATACCTATGATTTCCAAGGCTCTTTTATGGAAGACGGGCACAAAGTTTTTAAGATAGCTGTCCAACCGAGATTTCAATCAGACGCACTATTTCGCGGGATTCTCTTTATTGAAGATAGCACTTTTGCGCTCAAATCGGTTGACTTGAGCATCAATCCACCGGCGATGTTTGGGGCGCAGGATTTTAAGATTTTGCAAAATTATGAATGGCAAGAAGGCCATTATACCTTGCCGGTGCGCCGGGAAATCATCTATACCATCAAAGAAGGCAAGAATCATTTTATCGGCAATGTAAGCGTGCGCCATACGCATTATAAAATCAATCCGCCCTTGCCAAAAAGGTTTTTTAATCGTCAAGTAAAAACCTATGCCACGGATGCTTTTGAAAAGGATTCACTCTTTTGGGAGCGGCTGCGGCCGGTGACCTTCAAGGCTTCCGAAATTAAGTTTATTGTCAAAGCAGATAGCATCAAGCAATATCATGAGTCACCGGAATACAAACGCAAACAGGATTCCATTTATAATCATATTGGCTTGGTAGATGTATTGTTGAACGGATTTGGGCACAAAGACCGGAGCAAAGGTTATACTTTTTGGATTGATCCACTTATAGAGCAAATCAACCTAGTAGGTATTGGAGGCTATCGGCATCGGTTGGGAGGGGGACTTCTGCTCGAGTTTCCCAACAACCAGATGTTGCATTTTGACGGGATGGTGGACTATGGCTTTCGCAATCAAGATGTGAAGGGTAGAGTGGGTATCGGTTTTACCTTTTTGCCAAAAAAATTTATGCGTACTTTTATTCGATTT
>JALVCY010000028.1 GCA_027009605.1 Saprospiraceae bacterium | reverse complement strand
CTCCTTGAACTTAACGGCTAGGCAGCCAAGAGCGTACTCCTTGAACGCCGAAGGCAACTAACGGTGTAACGGTATAACGGTGTAACGGTGTAGCGGTGTAACGGTGTATCGGTGTAGCGGTATAACGGGAAGGCAAGAAAGAACTCTTACTCCTTGAACGCCGAAGGCAACTAACGGTGTAGCGGTGTAACGGTATAACGGTGTAACGGTGTAGCGGTATAACGGTATAACGGGAAGGCAAGAAATGAAATCTTACTCCTTGAACTTAACGGCTAGGTAGCCAAGAGAACGTCCCCCTTGAACGCCGAAGGCATTGAACGCCCGAAGGGCAATTTGAACGTGCGAAGCACAAATTGAACGCCGAAGGCAATTGAACAATATAATAAAGCTTGGTAGTTTTTCAACAGAATACTTTTCAGAGTAAACTCAATAAAACATCATTCCTTCGCTTTTCCAAAATCTTTCCGCAAGGAAATAATAAAATTCCTGCCGGGCGCAGAAATATTGGAAGCAAACGGGCGATAATGCAAATCGGAAATATTCTCAATACCAAATTGCATCGAATAGTTTTTACGAAGCTTAAAGGAGGTGTGAAGGTTATAAGTATGCCAAGCCAGCGCACCTTCTTTATAGGTGTTTTTGGCATTGTCGGAAGTCCCCGGGCCAAATTCATCTATAGGCTTGAATCCATTAAAACGGATATTGGCGGATATTTGAAAACGCTTGGTTTTGTAGCTCAGACTTACTTTTCCGTAAGGAGGCGGAATGTGCGCCATAGGACGGTGATCTTCTTTCCGGCCAATAAAACCTTCGGTAATACTCCAGCTACCATTAAGCTTCCAATGCCTGCCAAGATAAAAAATGGCATTGGCTGAAATCCCTTGAATGGTTGCTGAATCTGCATTGATGCTCGCTGTTGTCCGATAACATTCATCTTCTTCACAAATCACCTTGCTCCCATCCGGCGCAGGGAAGGTGTCCACAATAATAGCGTCCGTCAATTGAGTCCGGAAAGCCGTGAAATATAGATTCGCTGCAAAGCCTTTTTTTCCGGAATTGTAATAGGCGCGCTTGCGGAAAAATTGACCGACCGTAAACTCCATCTGCATGGAATTTTCCGGAGAGACACCGGGATTCGGGACGGTGATATAACCGTTTTTCTCTCTGATTTTACCAAAATCATCCAAGTTGGGGGCTCTGAAAGCAGTAGATACCAAAGTCCGGAGTTGTAGGCCGCTTTTGGCATTAACGGTAGCTCCGACGCCCCAAGTGAGTGCGTTGTTTTGGTTGGTGATACCATCGTAAAAGCTTCTTGGCCATTCATAAACATCGTCCTTATTGTATTTTGCCGTAAGGCTGATGGCAGAATAGCGAAGTCCACTATTGAGTGAAAAAACACTATCTCTGGATTGAATCTGTAAGATTCCATAAGCTCCTTTGGAGTTCATGTGGCTGCCCCCGGAAGGGTATCTAGTGGGTTTGACTCCTGTGATAAAATTAGTCGTAATGTCTAGCTTTCCCGCCTTGGAATACACATTATTGATGTCTAGCTCCGCACCATACAAAAACTTAAAAGTGGAGCGTTTATTCAGCCACTTTTCCAAGTCAACCGTTGCCGCAAGGACTTCTACATCTTCAAACTGAAAGGAGCGCTGGACTTTCGCAAATTTGCGTGTCAGGCGGTCTTCGTTGATCTTTTGATAAGAGACGATGGCTTTCACTTTATTGAAGAAAATATTTTTTCCGACCCATTTGGTGTGCAAAGCGGTCATCATCCGGAGTTGGGGGCCATAATACCATTCTGAATATTTTAGGCGTTGTGGGTCTCCCTTGGTAATGGACAACTTGTCATTGCGATTGATATTGCCGGAGTCAGAAATTTGGAAATTAAGACCAAATTCCAGTTTGTCAGTGGCCTGAAAGCGCAATTTGTTGAGTACGTCTAATTGCCAATAGGCACTTTGCGGAATGATATTGGGGTCAAAATTCTTAATGACTTGGTCACTTTCATGGACACGATTGACAAAGTAGAGTTGTTTGCCAAAATCGGGATATTTTTCGTCTCGAACACTGCCGGTGCGCAAATCCCCAAATTTGGAATAAGATAAGCTGGTAAACATCCCGAATTTATGACGTGCATAATCAAAGTCGATATGAGCTGTTTTTTCAAGATTTGCTGTCGCAAACCGTAGGTATCCGGCTGCATTAGTGCGCTGATCGGCTAAATCATCCTTAACCAAAATAGACGGACGGCGTGTTCGGAAATGAATCACCCCACCTAGGGCATCGGAGCCGTACATCAAGGAGCCGGGGCCAAAAATAATTTCCATTTTGTCCAACGCAGAATTATCTATGGTAATGGCATTTTGGAGATGGCCGCTTCTATAGATGGCATTGTTCATGCGTACCCCGTCCACGACCAAAAGGACTTTGTTGGCTTCAAACCCCCTTAAAACCGGGCTTCCACCACCGGCTTGAGAGCGTTGGACAAATACTTGGCCGGAAGATTCCATCGCACCGGCTGTGGTTTGGGGGTTGAGAAAGGCTATGTCTTCGCTGGATATTTTTTCTACTTGGTAGGGGATGTCTTCTTTTCGGGCGTCGGTGCGACCCACGACGACGACTTCTTGGATGACCAATTGGTTGGGTTTGAGTTGGACTTTGGCTCCTTTGCGTCTGATGTCAAAAAAACTGAGTGAGACCGTTTCATATCCTAAGAAAGAAAACTCATAAACCCGGTGTAGCTTGTCGGTGGGGATATAGATAATGCCATCCATGTCTGTGGTGCCCCCAAATTCTTCTCCGGCATACACATTTACACCCGGTAAGGGCAAAAAATGCTCATCGAGTACAGACACACGAAGCCCGTTGTGTCCCGCTTGCGCAAAAACACTTCCGAGCGAAAAAAGCAATAAAATTCCAATGATGGAATGTCTCATTTAGAGCATGTTGATTACAATGCCGAGTTTAACGGTAAATCTATCTCAAAGGTTGTCCCTTTTCCGATAGAACTTGATTTTACAAAAATCTTACCAGAGTGATAGGATTCAATAATCCGCTTAGATAGAGACAAACCAAGCCCCCAACCCCTTTTTTTTGTGGTGTATCCGGGGTTGAAAATAGTTTTTAATTTACCACTGGGAATGCCCTTTCCGGTGTCAGAAAGATGGATAATGATGCGATTATTAGTAGTTTTTAGGTCAATATGGATGCTCCCCTTACCTTCCATGGCATCTAAAGCATTGCGAATTAGGTTTTCGATGACCCAGTCAAACAAAGGAGCATTGATGTCTCCAATAATTTTGTCTTTCTCGGCCGTCAAAGAAAATTTCATCTTTTTGGGGGAGCGAGCCCGCATGTATTCCATGACTTTTTCCAACTCTTCGTTGATGTTGGTAGGGACTAAATCGGGAGTGGAGCCTACTTTGGAGAAGCGTTCAGCGATTAATTCCAGTCTAGTGACATCTTTTTGGAGCTCATTGACGATATTTTGGGTCATTTCGTCATCGGGGTTGAGCATTTTTAGGTGTTCAATCCAAGCAACAATGGCGGTAATGGGCGTCCCTAATTGGTGGGCAGTTTCTTTGGCCATACCGACCCAAACTAGGTTTTGTTCGGTCTGTCTTGCGGCACTAAAAGCCATATACCCCAAGAAAATAAAGGCCGAAATCAGTAATAATTGAATCAGCGGCATATAATTTAGCTGGGTGAGTAGCTTAGATTGCTTGTAATAGATGTACTGGGTGTTGTATTGGTTGCTGACGACAAAGGGTTTGCCCCCGTTTTGTATGATTTGGTTGAGCTCCTTGCGGAGAAAAACAGTATCTTGATCCTGTCTTTCTCCAAAATTGCTGGCTCCATCAATCCCCCCGCGATCATTGACCAGAATCAGCGGCGTGGTAGAGTTGTCGTGCATAACACCATTGACCAAAGTCAAATACATAGAATCCTGTAGTGCTTGAATCGCTAGTGCGATATGCTGTACCTTATGTTTCTCTTCTTCCTTGATTTTGTTGGAAAGGTAGTAGGTATATACCAAGGACAATAGTACAATCAATAAGCCGGCCAGACCTAGATAGATTTTCCATCTGGATTTGATTGAGTAGATATTATTTGGATTGTTTCGGCTCATTATCGGTCAAAGAAAGGGAAAAAATGGGATGAAATGAAAATAAAACGTAAAAAATTGCTTTATTGTACAAACTTTCCAAAGATTTGAACTTTTGGGAAGTTACTAATGTAAAAGGAATATGAAAAAAATAGTCTTCGTGTTGGGTTTTCTAATCCTAGTATTTTGGGCGCAAGCGCAAGAAGTGCGGAGTGTCGATCAAATGCCCTATTTTGTCGGCTGCCAACAGTACAAAAATGGAAGCGCCGAAAAAAGAAATGCTTCGAACCAAAAAATCGTTGAATTTGTCAAAAATCACCTGTCTTATCCGGATTCTGCCAAGCTTCATGGGGTAGAGGGCGTGGTCATTGTTCGTTTTACAGTCAATCAGTACGGAAAGGTTGTAGCACCTAAAGTCCTCTATGATATTGGTTATGGATGTGGAGAGGAGGCGTTGAGTATTGTCCGGAATATGCCGGATTGGGAGCCGGCCGTTAAAGAAGGACAGCCGGTAGCTGTGGAGTTGGAAATCCCCATTCATTTTGACTTGGTGGAGGATTCCAAATTGGATGGTTATTCTTTGGTTTGGGGGGATTTGGACTCGGATGTGGTCAGCAAACGGAAGCTGAAAAAACTGATTAAAGAGCCCATCCATGCGATAGCCGATACGGGGGATGAAATTGACTTGCTGGAACTCAATGTGGCCATTGTTCGCCGGGATAAAATCATAAAAGAAAAACTCAGTGATGGGCGTTTGAGCCCGAAGCAAAAGAAATTAATCAAAAGAGTGCGCCCTAAATCTACCTTGGAATTGGTGGGTACGGTACAGCAACATGGGCATTTTTATTATATTCACCGGACTTTGATGGTTCGCTAGTTGAGAAAGTTGTGTTGCTCGCCGGGGCTCGCAAGGTTGAAACGGTCGCCTTCGGCTCTCTGAGTTGAGTGCTTGTCCTTCGGACTTCGCAGGTTGAGACGCCTTCTCAGCCTTTCTCAATCTACTCACCGCTCGCCGCTCACGGGCGAACACAAGGTGCGCCCGTACATTGAATATATTTATTTTTCCACAATTTGTATTTTTTATTTATACATGATTGGTTCGTAGTTAGCTGATTAGTATTTTTTTGCGTAAGCCATTGAGAATAAAGGACTTTGACTCTGATTTTTGTGGTTTTTTGGTACAATATATGATAGAATTCATTTATCAAACTAACTATTACTATGAGAATTATCTTTTTGTACCTAATGGGTCTATTGACCTTTGTGCAGGTAGGGCATGCGCAGTGCCTTTCGGGGTCTTGCCAAGATGGGACCGGAGCCTATCGGTTTGCTGACGGTAGTCTATACACCGGCGAATTTAAGGGGGGCTTGCCGGATGGCGAAGGCGTTTGGGCTTATCCCAAAGGCGAAAAAGTAAAGGGCTTTTTCAAAAAAGGTCTGCCGGTCGGTGAAAATGTTTTTGCGAAAGCGAACCAACCCCAAAAGACAGGTTGTGTGTCCGGTAATTGTAAAAACGGAATCGGTGTTTATTTAGATGAAACCGGCAATCGATATGTGGGGTATTTTAGACGCCATCGTCCTTCCGGGAAGGGGATTTGTTATTATCCTGATGGTAGCCGGTATGATGGGCTTTGGCAAGATGGGCTGCCCAATGGCTTTGGCGTGATGCATGAAGCGAAGGGGACGGAGCGCAAAGGAATCTGGGTTGATGGGT
>JALVCY010000027.1 GCA_027009605.1 Saprospiraceae bacterium | reverse complement strand
CAACTTTCTCAACTAAAAAAACTAACAGAATATCGAATACAGAATGCCGAATATCGAATGATGAAGTAAAACCCCACAAAAACCCAAATCATCTCAACCTGCGAAGCTCTCAACCACGAAGTCCGTATCCACGATAGTAATCGGGACAGTCTCAACCTAGTGAGCCATAGGCGAACGTTCTCAACTTTTTCAACTAGCGCAGCGAATCAACTTCTTCAACTTTCTCACCACTCACCACTTTATTTCCCCTCCGCCTTACCTCAACAGCAACACCATCAAAAAAAATTCGTTACATTTGCGATATGGATATATTTGAAAAGCATCAGGTTAGAGATTTAAATTTAGAATTGTTGGCCAAGCAAGTCGTGGAAGGCTTCATCATTGGGCTTCACCGGAGTCCTTTTCATGGGTTTTCCGTCGAATTTGCAGAGCACCGGCTCTACAATCAAGGCGAATCCACCAAGACCATTGATTGGAAGGTCTATGCCCGTACCAACAAGTTGTTTAGCAAAAAATACGAAGAAGAAACCAATCTACGCTGCCAAATCGTCATAGACCATTCTTCATCCATGCTTTTGAAGGCCAATTCGGAAGCCGGCGCCGGTTTGAGCAAATTAGAATTCTCCGCTTTAGCGGCTGCTTCTTTGATGACTTTACTCCAAAAACAAAGGGATGCCTTCGGCCTTTCTATTTTTGGCGAAAGCATAGAAACCCATACCAAAGCAAAATCCAGCAACCAACACTTCAAATTGTTAACGGTATTTTTGCAAAAAATGCTGGCAGACACCTCCCGCAAACAAACCAATGCAGCCGCCGCGCTTCATAATATTGCGGATTCCATCCATAAACGCTCTTTGGTGGTCATCTTCAGTGACATGTTTGATGATGTTGACAAGCAAAACGAGCTCTTCTCCGCACTCCAACACCTAAAATACAGCAAACACGAGGTCATCCTTTTCCACGTCGTCAACAAAGATAAAGAAATCGACTTTGATTTTGACAACCGACCCTACGAATTTGAAGACATGGAAACCGGAGAACGCATCAAATTGCAACCCAACCAAATCAAAGCCCACTACACCCAACAAGTCCAATCCTACACCGACGCCCTAAAACTCAAATGCCTCCAATACAAAATCGACTTCGTAGAAGCGGACATCAACAAAGGTTTTAAAGAAATCTTACAAGCCTATCTGATCCGGCGCAAGAAAATGAATGTCTAAAGGGCACAGTCGGGCTTTGTCCCTTACTTTTCGATAAGTATCACAGTAATTTGACTTGAAGAATTAGCCCCTACTTGACTTTAGCCGTATAATTTTATTTTTATTTGTTCAGTCAATGGGGCTAAAGCCCCGAATTGTTTTGCTTCCTGTCCGTTGGTTGAAACCATTGGTAAAGTAAAACCAACGGTAAAATAAGCTAAAGTCCCCAATAGTTTTACTTCTGCTTCGTCCGTTAAAACTACCAGTAAAGCAGGCTAAAGCCAAGGCATTTGGACTTTTTCCGGAATATCTACTTTTAGCTTTTACCGTCTGCTTTAGCTGACGGATAAAAACTAAGCAGGAGACAGGCTTTAGCCGCATTTTTTCCTAGAAACTTACGCCCATTACAAATAATCGAAAAGGGTCAATGGGGACAAAACCCGACTGCACCCGTGGTTTAACGGCTAGGCAGCCAAGAGCGTCCCCCTTGAACGCCGAAGGCATTTGAACGCCCGAAGGGCAAATTGAACGTGCGTAGCACAAATTGAACGCCGAAGCAAGCGGTATAGCGGTTTAACGATTAGGCAGTTAAAAATATCAAATACAGATTCCCAAATATCCAAGAATGAAGTAAAATCCCAATCAAAAATCCATATCTCTCAACTAGCGAAGCGAATCAACTAGCGAAGCTTGTGAGCGAATCAACTTCTTCAACTTTCTCAACCCCCTAAACTAAACAGAATATCGAATGATGAATAACGAATGCCGAATAATGAAGTAAAATCCCACACGGTATAATGGTGTCGCAGTTTAACGGTATAACGGCTAGGCAGCTAAAAAATCTTACAACTACATCAAATGCAGAATCCCGAATGTCTAATGATAAAGAAAAAATCCCAAACTAATACCCAAACTTCTCAACTAGCGAAGCGAATCAACTAGCGAAGCTTGCGAGCGAATCAACTTCTTCAACTTTCTCAACCCCCTAAACTAAACAGAATATCGAATGATGAATAACGAATGCCGAATAATGAAATAAACGAAGCCAAAGACCAAAAGCGCCACCGGCGCGCCCCAAAGACCAAAGACCAATAAAAAGCATTTATCCCCAAAAACCCCTACCTTTACGCCTTCTTTTTTTTTGACTGACAGGACTACCCCATGGAAGACGATATTATTATACAAGAAGCCTATGCAGGATTATTAGAGGCCATTCGGCCCAAGATGGACAATGATGACCGGCTCAATATCCAAAAAGCGTTTGAGCTCGCTCGAGAAGCTCATAAAGATCAACGCCGAAAATCAGGAGAACCCTATATCACACACCCGATTGCCGTCGCCAAAATTTGTGCCGAAGAAATCGAATTGGGACCCACTGCGGTCATTGCCGCTCTACTCCATGATGTCGTCGAAGATACGGATATTACTTTGGACGAATTGAGACAAGAATTTGGAGACAAAATCGCCATTATTGTGGATGGTTTGACCAAATTAGATTCCGATAGAAATATCCAAAACAAACAAGCAGAAAATTTCCGAAAGGTACTACGCACCTTGCTCGTGGACGTCCGGGTGGTCTTAATCAAAATCGCTGACCGACTCCATAATATGCGGACTATCGGCTCCATGCCCAAACACAAACAACAAAGAATTGCCGCCGAAACCAAATACATTTACATCCCACTCGCCCACCGACTGGGTATTTATAATATTAAATCTGAGCTCGAAGACCTATGGCTAAAAATCACAGACAGAGAGACTTATAACGAAATTAGCCGCAAACTTAACGAAACCAAAAGAGACCGGAATGAATATATCAAAAACTTTGTCAGGCCACTCAAAAGAGCCATCAAAGGACTCAATATCCCTTTTGAAATTATCGGCCGCCCTAAGTCCATCTATTCTATTCACAACAAGATAAAGGGCAAAGAAGTCGCTTTTGAAGAGATTTACGACTTGTTTGCGATTAGAATTATCATTGACGTCCCGGTCGAAAAAGAAAAATCAGAATGCTGGCAAATTTATTCTGTTGTTACTGATTTTTACAGCCCCATTCCCGAAAGGCTTAAGGACTGGGTCACCACCCCAAAATCCAACGGTTACGAATCTCTTCACACCACGGTCATCGGCCCTTACGGAAAATTTGTAGAAATACAAATTCGATCTAACCGTATGAATGAGATTGCCGAAAGGGGATTTGCCGCCCATTGGAAATACAAAGGCGTCAAAGACAACGACGACAACGTCTATGAAAAATGGCTGGAAACTGTCCGCGACACCATCGAAAGCTCCGACCACAATGCCTTAGAGTTTTTGTCCGATTTCAAATCTCATCTCTTTAGTGAAGAAGTCCATGTCTTTACCCCAAAAGGAGATATGAAAATACTTCCTTTGGGCGCTACAGCTCTAGATTTTGCCTTTTCTATCCATAGCGAAGTGGGCATTACTTGTGCCACCATCAAGGTGAATAGCAAGTTGGTACCATTTAGTTACTTGCTCAAAAATGGAGACCAAGTATCCGTCACAACGTCCAAAAAAAGAAAGCCCAACAAGGACTGGTTGTCCTTTGTCGTCACCGGTAAAGCCAAATCGAAAATCCGCGCTGCACTCCGTGAAGAAAAGGGTCTGCAGGCCAGTTTTGGCAAAGAAGCTCTTTTGCGCAAGCTCAACGCTCTCAAAGTCGAACTCGAGCCCAATGTAGATAATTTGGCCAGATATTATGGCTTTGAAAACCGCTTAGAGTTCTACTATGCCATTGCGGAAGAAAACATTAACTTATTGGAGCTCAAGAAGTTTCCTATCGTGGACAACAAATTTGACCTAACCCAAAAGTCAAAGGAAGAAAAAATTGAGCTACCTAAAACCACTAAAAGCAAGCATGACTTTGAAGCCATTCACCAGAGCCAGATTATCATTGATGGACAGGCCGGTGACAAATTTTCCTATTCCTTAGCGCCTTGCTGCAACCCCGTTTTAGGTGATGACATTTTTGCCTACGTATCTGCCACGGGCATGAAGATACACCGCACTACTTGCCCAAATGCCGAAAATCTGCTAGCCAGCCGAGCCAACAATGTTCACAAAGCGGAATGGGGCAAAAGTACTTCCAATCAATATTACACAGATTTGATTATCACCGGAGTGGACAAAGGTGTAGGGGTCATTCAAGCTATTTCGAGTACGATTTCTTCTACTTTGGGGCTGAATATCCGCTCCTTTTCGATTGATGGGCATGATGGTTTTTTTGAAGGAAAATTGCGCTTGGTCGTTAATAACAACAACCAATTGCACAAAGCAATTATCGAACTGAAAAAAATTGATGGTGTCCGCAATGTCGTCCGCAATACTTAGCACCACTTGATGCTCAATTGTTGTGCTTGCTCCGACAAGGTAAAGGAAAGAAAATTTTTATAATATGTCAATATGTTAGTCTCTATGTAAACCATTTCTCATCCAAATTTTAGCAATCCAATACCAAGAATTTGAAGCATTTCTTAGTGTAAACTTAGTGTTATCTAAAGTGTCCTTAGTGGTAAGGAAAAATGTAATGCCTAACCACTAAGGACACGAAGTTGCCACTAAGAACTCACTAAGGTATTGATTGCCAATGAGTTAAATTTCACCTTTCTATGCAAATTTTCCACTCCCGGCCAAAGATATTTATTATTTTTATATTCTAATTTTTTTCTTTCGTTTACCCTGCTGCTCCGAAAGATATTGGCCTTGCCCAAAATCACTCTGTTACTTTCGGAATTTTGTCTAGTTGTTTAGGGGAACTGGAACATTTGACCTTTCAAAGCACCAAATAATCGGGTTTGTACCATGTTTATTAAACGCTCTCATCTTTGGGTTTAGCACTTTCTCCAAAAGCACTATATTATTAGTTGTAGCCGGTATTTTATTCAGTTGTTTTTCTTTTTTCTATTTGTATTCATTAAAAAATAAATGATAGGAATAAAAATCATTGCAATTATTGAAGGTAAAAACCAAGTTCCAAGTCCATCTGCACTTCCTTTTACATTTTGTATTGTTTTAAAAACGATTAATCCAAAAATAATTACTATTATTAATTTCAAGTATCTTATCAATCGAGTCGCATTCGTATAATGGTGCAATGCGTTTTCATTTGTTATTTCACTCGGATAATTAAAAACGTGTGGATATTTATTCAAAATGGTCAATCCAACGAATAATAATGTCGATACAAATGGCAAGATCAAAATATTGGCTTTATTTCCAAATCCATCTGCTTTTCCAATTCCATTAAAATGAGTAGGAATTATTTCAGGCAATTCAAAATAATTTACTTAACTTTCGGTAGTTAAAAAAGGAAAAAAAATGAGCTTTTAAGTTTGCTCTAAGTCACTAATAATCAGTATCTTAGAGTTCTAATCAAACAAAAAAAAGCTCATGCACAAAGATACACATTTTTTTGAAACAATAGGAAGCTTTATTAAGAAATCAGGAAAAGTAGCATCCCTAATCCATTCAACACTGTCAAAAAGTGAATGGAAGGTATCTCAAGACACTCGAAGCATTTATAATCGAACATCCTTGGTAAAGCTATTAATTATCATGAAATTTTTGGACATTCCAAATGTGCATAGAGCCATTGGATTTGATTTTGTCAATCTACTTCCATTTG
>JALVCY010000026.1 GCA_027009605.1 Saprospiraceae bacterium | reverse complement strand
GTCGTGTATGCAAGTCGTGCATGTATGTCCCGCATGTACCACGCTGGCGGGGTCAAATTTGCCACCCGGTAACCCGGTTACTTCCGGAACTTAAAGCAAATTTGGGGGTGGAAAAAAACTAAATAAAAACCAGGAGCCTAAGTTTTTATGTTTTTTCGGAAACTTGCGCCAATTACAAATTATCGAAAAGTGTCTAATGGGGACAAACTCCGACTGCGCCCATATAAAAATAGTAAATATCTTAGACAGGGAGTAAAAATTTGCACAAAAAGTCGATGTTTAACTTATTGACAATCAATACCTTAGTGAATCCTTAGTGGCAACTTCGTGTCCTTAGTGGTTAGGCATTACATTTTTCCTTACCACTAAGTTCACTTTAGACAACACTAAGAAACTCTACAAATTCTTGGTATTGGACTGCCAAAATTCGGGTAAGAAATAGTGCACACATAGACTAACATATTATAAAAATTTTCTTTCGTTCACCCTGGGATTCAGTTAAACGATGAGTCCGCTCCGAAAAGTCCACTCCGCCAAAAATTAAAGCACGGAACAAAATTTTATTTGGTTTCTTTTCGATAACGCTCCAAAAGTTTTAAACTTGTAACTGTTTAGGTGTCCCTATTTTTTGCCTTAAAATAGGGACACCTAAACAGTTACTTAAACTTTTGGAAAGTTCTGTATCAAGTATCCCGCTGCATCCTATTCTCCCAAAACAACCACCTTTTTCACACCGGTCTGTCCTTGATTCACAATATGGACAAAATAAGTCCCCGCTGCCAAATCCCGAACAGAAAGCTGCGTACCAGCGGCTTCTTTCAAAGAGCGATGCTTCAAAACTCTTCCCGCTACGTCCACTAAGCGAATATCTACGGCGCCAACCATCTCCGAACCGAAGAAGATATTCACCATCTCCTTAACAGGGTTAGGATAAATCTCAAAGTTTTGACTAGCCATCTCATGCGTGCCAACGGGAATGATTTGTATATTGTATTTGGTTACCGGAATAAAGCCCCCTTGTCCATCGGCCACGGAGAAATAAAATTCATCTTCCGATACGGAACCATCATTATCATTAAAATATCGCAAGGCTCCCGCTGTAATCTCCGATTGAGAAAAATGACCTCCCACCGGCACTTCTGTATCCCATAGTTTTAAGGCACCATGCTTGGGCGCCAAAACCAAAGTAAAAATCAACTCATCCGGCCCATTATCCACATCTTCCGCCAATAGCAAAGAATTATCCAAAATCTGATTCCATCCGATATTAATATGCATCGGTTCATTTTTCACTAAAACCGGAGCATTGGCTGCGGCATCTGTACACAGCTCCAACCCCCAAGCATTGATGTGCCCTCCGGAGCCGACCACATTATCTGTGACTGACAACTTCCAGTCTCCATTGACATTTAAGCCTTGAAATACACTCAGTGGCTCTGCCGGTTTCACCTTCCCATTCAGGCTGCAAGGGCTTGACGCCAAGGCATCATCATCAAAAGACAAATCAAAAGCGACAGATGAATTCCCACATTTGTGAGACATCAAAATAGCCGACTCTCCGCTTGGAGCGATGAGCTTTATCTCGATTTCTCCCAAGTATTTATGGTCTCCTTTCAAGTGGTCAACATTCAAATCTCCTACGCTCCCTGAACTACTTACAGATAAAGTACTAATCGTCGTCCCCGGATTGTTTCCCGAAATCAACTTAGGCACATCCGTTGATGCGACCGTGTTACAATTTTGATTTATGGTAGAAAAAGAAGAAGGAATCATCCATTCACCGGCACCACAGGCATTGTGTGCCTTTACTCTCCAAAAATACTGCGTGCTCACGGCTAATTCTTCTACCAGAGCCAACTCATTGGCTGTTGTCCCCAATTTTTCTTGTACGATAGAAGACGCATCAAAACTAGGAGAAGACGCAATCTGTACGTCATAAGTCTGCGCATTAGCCAGCGGAGTCCAAGTCAAAGCAGGAAATATCCCTACTCCGGTCGCTCCATTCTCCGGAGACACTCCGGCCAAACTACTAAAATTAAAATCCTTCACATCCAAATGTAAATCCATCACCACAGAATCCACGCCACTCCCTTTTACAACCACTTGTAAATCAACCGGTTGGAAATCTTGAACATTATTGAAGTCTAAAACCAAATTCGTAGATTCTCCAACACTTACACCGGCCGATTCAAAAGAAGCCTGTGCCCCCGCCGGCAGTGCACCCAACAACTCAAAAGTCACGTCTCCGGTATAACCACCGAGCCCGACGGTTTGTATATTAACTTGCTCCGTTGTGGGCACACACATTTGTAAACTAGTCAAAGACAAACTAGCAGACAACTTGGGTCCTGTGGGTTGTTGTATTTTATGAGACGAGCTGGAAGCATCAAAAAAGATATTATCCGCCGCTTCAACAATCAGATGATAATTGTTCCCAACCATATCCGGCACTGTTACATACACGGCTCCATTGTTGGGCACATTTTGCGCAAGCAAAATACTATTATCATAATCCAACCCCTTAATCAATCTGACATTCACTAACTTACAATTCACCGGCTCTTTATCTGTGTTGGCTACATTCCACTCCACCAAAGCGTATTCTCCGACATCCCAAACCTTATCACTCAACCCCGGCCTAGTCACCACAAATGGCCCGGCATCTGCCGTTGCATGAAAAGCCACCTTGTCCCAAGCAGCCGCACCGCCACCGTCATGATTATCTCTCACTACAAACTGAAAAGTCAAATCTCTTGAATAAGTAGGCAACACCTCCCTTTTATCGAAAACGCCACTAAACACATTATTCAACTTTGGGAAAATCCGGTAAGTCTTTGTAGTCAATGGCAACACTTCAAAAATAGGTGCATTACCTTCCGGAGAACCTATATCGGATAAAGGCCCTAAATCAAACTCTTCCCAACTGTAAGTTAAGCTATCTCCATCTTCATCTGCCCCGACTCCATTCAACTTAAACGCCGTGCTAACCGGAATATAAAAATCATCTTCCAAAGGAATATTAGCTGTTGGATAGTGATTGTCTGTATTGCTTTTTTGTGCGCAGCCATTACCACCACCGGCCTTCATATAATCGCTAATTTCTATCAATGAAGAAACATGATAATACGGATAAGAATCAAATACAATATTATTGATTCCACAAATACCGGAATAAGACATAATCGTAGAGCCACTTCCCGGCTCATAAGCTGTACCGGCGTTTTCATTGCCGGCAGCGAATCCGCTACAATTATTAAATGTGTGATTGGAGCCCAGCTGATGGCCTACTTCATGCGCCACATAATCCACATAGAATTGGTCGCCATTGTACCCACCTGCACTAGTGACTCCGCGTGCTTTAGCCCCGCTACACACGCTTCTAAGCTGTGCCAAACCACCGCCATTAGTCCCCAAAACATGGCCAATATCATAGGAGTCAAATGTAAGAGTCGCACCAATAGCCGCAGCATTTTCTCCTATCATTTTTCCGGTATCCCCATTCGTATAAGGATCATTGGCGGCATCAAATTGGAACAAAATGTCCGTATTGGCAATCAACTCAAACCGGATAGCAAAATCCCGCTCTTCGATAGAGTTCAGGCGATTCACAACATTGACCACTTCAGACAAAACCGATGCCGCAGTCCCTCCGTATTTAGCAGAATACTCTCCTGTTGTCGCCATGGCCATCCGATACTTCCGCAATTGTACAGGAGCGCCGAGCACTTCCCTATTTTGCACTTGAGTTTCATCTTTGGTTACTGCTGTACTTGGATAATCCGGTTCGACATCACAAACAAAAGCCTTATCCGGATTACTTCTATCCTGTAAGTCCTTGCGGAAAAATACTTGATAGAGTTGGTCATCTCCATAATAGATCGGGTCAATAATGACGGGACTTCCTGCTCCTAAGATATATCCGTGGAATCCATCCGTTCCATAGCTAAATCGGCCGGTAATCTTTGAATTAGCCACAGCCCTTCCGGAAAAAGTCTTTATCATCGGATACCGGGCGGCTAGTCCCGGCGCCATAACAGGTGAGTCAAACAATTCAAAGGCCATAATCCGGCCATCGGCCATTGGCAAATCTACTATTTTTCCCTTTGCAGAAAACTCTTTGGGGACATCTGTCAGCGCAGATTTTAGCCCATTCAAATTTAGGTGGTAGGTCATTGAAGTGACCGGTTCATATATTCTCTGTCCTTCCTTAGACAAGGCCTTGACTCTAGGGGTTGAAGACCAAAAACCGGATTGCCCAAAGGCAATAACACTCCAGAATAAGAACAATCCGAGCAGGGTATTTCTTTTTTTCATTATTATCTTTTTATGTTCGGCTGCAAAATAGAGATATTTTGGCTGGCCATCAAATGAAATAACGATATTTCTAGTGGTTTCGTCCATAAACGACAAAAAACAGGCAATTTGTTCTTACACAAATTGCCTGCTTAGTACAAGGTTGAGCTTACTCCGAAATGTCGAGTAGATGGACTTACCCTATTCGGATATCCTGTGATTACACTTTTGATCTTTTTCGGAAGAGCATCCATCACCATTGGCACCGGCTCCATCACATGTACAGCCTTTAACTTTTCCTGCTTCATCAAAGACAAACTTACAACAACTACATGGCGCCCCGTCACAAGAGTTGGTCACCGCAATCGCAAATCCTGTTAAATTACTTCTATTGCCATCCTTCACCAATTCTACGGCGAAAGGAACACTCTTCAGGCTCTTTTCTTCCTGCAGGTAAAAAACAGGCAATTTGTTCTTATACATATTGCCAAGGGTAGTTACCATAAAAAAAGCCACAAATACGCAATAAGCTACGCATCTGTGGCATTCTATTCTAACTCATCCAGAGTTCAAGAACGGCAAAAGGTCATCCTTCAATTTTATTGCTCTTTCTTACTTCGCCTTTCAAAGGGATAATAGTTAAGTAAATATTTTTTCACAAGAAAATGAATAGGAGCGGAAATAAATAGCGCTCCTAACACTATCGCAACTAAATAAGACATATTATGTGAAAAATATGGTTCAAGCCACCTTTTAATAAAAGAAATAATCACTACCGCAATAATCCCTTGAAGAAAATAAAGCGATACAATATCTTTACTTCTTTTACTTTCATATACCACAAATGCAAAACCCAAAATCGAAATAAAAAAAAGAAAAATATTCATAAGCAAACTTATATAGTAAACAATGCACCTCCTGCAGCTCCCCAGACCATTTCGCTCTGTATCTCCTTTCCAGCTTTCGTTCCATAGAGATGCCCATCATTCTGTATTATGTATTTCATTGCAGCAAACCAAGCACCACCAGCTGCAGCAAGAACCTTATTGCCCCATGTCTATAGCAAATATAAGATTACTTTTGTAAATACCCAAAAAGTGGGCGGCTTTTTTACATCGACTACAACAATAATTCTTCTAACTGGGTGCAAGATAGATGAGTTTACTCCGAAAAGTAGTCTGATGCAAAACCACCAAATTATATTCTGTTTGGAGATCTTGTTCAATCGTTCAACTGTTCAACAGGGTAAACAAAAGAAAAAAATTAGAATATAAAAATAATAAATATCTTAGACCGGGAGTAAAAAATTGCACAAAAAGGCGGTGTTTAACTTGTTGACAATCAATACCTTAGTGAATTCTTAGTGGCAACTTTGTGTCCTTAGTGGTTAGGCATTACATTTTTCCTTACCACTAAGTTCACTTTAGACAACACTAAGTTTACACTAAGAAACGCTACAAATTCTTGGCTTCAGACTGCTAAAATTTGGGTGAGAAATAGTCCACACATAGGCTAACATATTATAAAAATTTTCTTTCGTTTACCCTAACTGTTCA
>JALVCY010000025.1 GCA_027009605.1 Saprospiraceae bacterium | reverse complement strand
GGTAGTGCCTAACACAGATTGGGGAAAAACCAACTTTGGATTTAAGGCCAAATATTCTGTTAGCCCCAAATTAGACGTTGGCGCAAGCGTGATATTTACTAAATCAGGAGGTAATCGCCCTTATGAAGGTCGAAAATCCATCATGAATGTGATGGCATATATGTCCCCTGTCGTGAATCCACAAGAATATCATAAGCCTTATACGGCTAAAACTAATTTTGCACATGGTTGGATTGATCACCCATTGTTTTTGTCCGAAGTCAATACTTATGTGGATAACGTCAATAGATATATTTCCGGTATTAACGCTCGGTATAAGTTGACTGATAACCTGATTTTTAATTACAAAGTAGGTATGGATAACTATAGCGATATCCGAAAGCGGATTGTGCATCCACAGACAGATGAAGGTACGCCTACCCATGGATTTATCACGGACATCGCTATCAACTCTGCTAATGTAACTTCCAACCTGTTTGTGAATTGGGCAAAGGATTTGACTGACGATATAAACTTATCCGTGGTCTTAGGCCAGTATGGTTATTTTTCTAAGAAGAAGATGTTGGCTTTAAGAGGGGAAGATATCAAGCTTGATGATGCAACCAACCTAAACCAAACATCAAGTATTGACCAGAGCAACTACGATAGAAGATACCGGAACCTAGCCGGATATGGTGAAATTACCGCCGGCTTCAAAAACTTCTTCTACTTGACGGTTACCGGACGTAATGACTGGTCTTCTACTTTGCCAAAAGCCAATCGTTCATACTTCTTCCCATCTGTATCTACATCTTGGGTGTTGTCTGATATGCCGGGATTCAATGTGCCAACCATGTCCTTTGCTAAGTTGAGAGCTTCTTATGCAGTAGTGGGTAAGGATGCTTCCCCTTATAGAATTGGCCGTTACTATTCATTGGATAGTCGTTTTCCATTTCAAGGTCAGCTGGGTTATAGCCTAGACGGGGTGATTGGTGATGAGAATCTAAAGCCTGAATTTACGACTTCTCTTGAAGTGGGTGCTGATTTGAGATTCTTTAAAAATAGATTCGGTTTGGATGTTGCCTTTTTCTCCAGCAAGCTTAAAGACATGATTCTTTCTGTGCCTATTAGTAACACAACAGGTGCTTCTCGTTATTATACGAATGCAGGTTCTTTGAGTACAAAAGGGGTAGAAGTGACGACTTATTGGGAGCCGCTTAAATCTGAAAATTTTAACTGGAAAACTTCTATCAACTGGAGCAAGAGCTCAGGAACCGTAGATGCCATTAGTGATGGCATTGACGAAATCGTCTTGGCTAGCTCACGGAACGTGGTCAACAAATATGTTTTGGATGGTAAAATTGGGGACTTATATGGTCGCCCATTTAAGCGGAGTCCGGCAGGTGATTTAATTATCTACTCTAATGGTTTGCCGTTAGTGGATTATGATTCTTTAGTTTTGATGGGCAATGCGAATCCTGATTGGGTGGCCGGTTGGAATAATGAATTAAACTACAAAAACTGGGGTCTTTCTTTCTTATGGGAATGGAAGCATGGTGGCAAAAAAGTTGATGTAGGTCGTCCTTATACCATTGATAATGGTAATTTGGACGAAACCTTAGACCGCTACAAGCAAGTTACTTTTAAAGGAGTCAATGAAGTGACTGATGCGGATGGTAATGTCACTTACGTGAAAAATGAAACCCCTGCTGAAATTACTCCTGCAGGATTTTACAGAAACTGGAAAATCTACAGATATGCTCCGGAAGCACATTTGCAAGATGCTTCTTGGATTAGGCTTAGAAACGTGAATCTTTCCTACAACTTGCCGTCTAAATGGCTGGACAAGACTTCTTTTATCAAAGGAGCTAAGATTACTTTTACCGGAACCAACTTGTTCCTCAACACGCCTTTCAGGGGATGGGATCCTGAATCCAACTATTTTGGGGCGGGTAGTAATATCGGCGGCTATACCGGATTAAAAACGCCTTCCGTGAAAAGCTTCCTATTTAAATTTAACTTGACACTTTAAAATTGCAGAAAATGAAAAAAATAATAAAATATTTGGCATTTTTTGCCATCGGTTTTTTACTCTTGCCCGGCTGTAAAGGCGTGCTTGATGTAAATGAAGACCCAACCAAGGTGAGTGACCCGCCGTTGGATGTATTGCTTCCTGAAGTAGAATTGAGAACCAGCTCTGTACATTATTCTTTTGGTTATACCGGTACGCAGATTGGAAACCAAATGGACAACTACCATGGTTATTACACCAATATTAGTGTGGGTTCTATCTGGGTTAACGAGTACCTTCGAATTATTAATAACCTTAATGTCTTGATTGAAAAGGCCGAAGGAGAGCAATCTTACTATTATTCAGGTATCGGAAAAATCCTTAAAGCTCATAATTTGGGGGTTTTAACCGATGTCTATGAAGACGTGCCTTATTCCGAAGCATTCAAAGGCTCACTTAACACCACTCCAAAGTATGATAAGCAAGAAACCATCTATAATGAAGTCTTTGCCTTGATTGATGATGGTATTCGTGATTTGGAGAAAGGAGAATCTTTTAGAGAGCCTGGTTCAGATGATATGTTCTATGGGGGGGATGTCGCTAAGTGGTTGAAGTATGCCCATTCTTTGAAGGCCAAGTATATGATTCATTTGTCTAACAAATCAACTGTTGATTGGAATAAAATCATAGCCGAAGCTCAATTAGGTATCTCGAATAATGCAGATAACCTGACCCTTGCTTACGATGAAGCCAATCCTAATCCTTGGTATGTTGTGGCAATAGGATATGAGACGGCCAATTTATCTTTAGCACCTTCTAAGTTCTTGGTCGATCAAATGAACGGCGCAGACGGCGGCCCGGTAGATCCGCGTATGGACATCATGTTTGTTTTAAAAGATGATACAACTTCAACCTATGAAGGTCTAGTCTCTTGGGATCCGAATGCAGCATCCAATACGGTTGATTTGAGACCCGCTAGTTGGTATGGTAAAAAAACTACCCCGATGTTGTTATTTACGGCTGCTGAGAATTACTTCATCCTTGCGGAAGCATTGACACATGTCGGAAGTGCTTCAGAAGTGAAAGACTCTCTCAATATTGGTATCCGAAGGAACATGAGCATGCTTGGGGTTAATTCCGCTGATGTGGATGCCTATGTGAATGCTATTGATGGTGGTACAATTGATCTTTCTGCCATCATGAAGCAAAAGTTCATTGCTCTGTTTTTGAATGGAGAAGTTTGGACGGATATGCGTCGCCATCACTTTGATACGAATATCTTCAAAGGATTGGTGATTCCGGATGCTTCCAATGGTCGGTTAGGTGCTCCGGGACAGCGTTCGCGTTATCCGGATTCAGAAACGACTCGAAATGGTGATAATGTGCCCGTGGTAGATCTTATTGAACCAATGTGGAGAGATAAGTAGTTTTAATCAAAAAAATAAGAATAATGAAAAAAATAAAAATAATGTTTCTTTTTCTTGCAGCGGGGCTTCTTTTTAGTTCTTGCTATAAAGAAGAAAACTGGTTGGCCGAGAACTCTGACACAGAAAACAAGTACTTTCCTGTGATTCAGAAAGTAGAGTCGTCCGTATCAACCCTACATTCCGGTGAGACGGCTGTCATTACCGTGACTTATTGGTCGCACGATGACATTAAGGAAATAGAGTTGTGGGCGAACGAAAATGGCGAAGACCGTAAAGTTACGACTTGGCCTTATACCGATAGCTTCGACAAAGATGCTTATGCCGAAGTGACGAATCTGGACTATGTGGCTCCTACTTTTGCGGATACCACTGATGTGACCATCAAAGCGGTGGTCAATAATGCCAATGGACTGTCTAAATCAAAGACCGTTTCTTTGACTGTGTATCCTTAATTGGAGATAGAGTCTGTTAAATACCAGCCGGCCAAGCAAAGTCTTCCAAATACCGGAAGACGCGTTTGGCCGGCTTTTTTACACCCAAATCAAAAACATATTAGCAAAACTCCTTATCTTCGCACTTATCATGGAAGAAAAGATGAACACAAGTCCTGCGCCCGGAGCAAAGGGGTTTGGGCCTATCGTATTATTTGTTACCGTGCTAAGTTTAGCAGGGGTTATTTTGTATAAGACCTTCAAGGGCGCGGGGAGGGAGCATCAATCCAGCCGCTTTACCACCACGACTTCTACCAAAAAGGACGGAAAAAGCCGCAAAAAGAAAAAAATGACCTTCGTGCCGGCTGATTTTGACCTGAATATGGACGAAGATCAAGTCATCTCCATTCTTAAGAATCCGGAAAAACATCCCCGTCAGTTTGGCAAATTAGTCTATAACATCAATGTCAAAGTCCTAAAACACGTAGCCAATCGCATGGATCTTCCCCGAGAGCTTAAAGAGGAAGTCGAAAAAGAATACAAACATCATCACGAATACATGAAAAAAATGTATTTGCGTGATTTTGCTGAATTAAAAGATACAACTTCCAATCTCTATCGAATCTGGTACAACAACCAAGCCTCCAGTTCCGTCAAACTCTTTAACGAAGTCGCTTCCAAATACACTTGCTATCTGGTCGATTTAATCTTTTCCACGGTCGCCAAAAAAGGCGGTTACGATTTCTTGCAAAAGAATAAAAATATGGAAACGCCTTGCGGAATCGCCCTGGAAGAAGCCATGTACCCCATGATGGATCGACTGGAAAGAAGAGCCGCTATTGATGATTTTAGCGAAAGCAAAGGACTCTTAGAAGATAAAGTCGAAAAAACCATTGCCGAATTGGCCACGATGGAAGTTCGAGACAAAAAGGCGATTAATAAGCAATTGTCCACCAAATTTTTGGGCTTTGATGTCTCTTCTACGGATGTGGAAATTTCGGCGATTAGTGTCCTGAAAGTGGGCTTTAAGTTGGATAAGTCATTTAAGCTGGATCTAAAACCAAGGCATAAGGAGTTGATTATCACACTTCCGCAACCGCAGATACTATCCCACGAAGTCTATCCGAGAGTGGATAAATTGGATATTGGTTGGATGAAAAATATTAAAAAGGACGATTTTAATGAGTATTTTAATAGTCTCCGGCAAGCCTTCCGGGATGATGCCTACAATAGTGATGTTTTTGATAAATCCAAAAAACAAGTCCAAGACCTACTCTCCATGATGCTAGACCCCGTCGTCAAGGGCATGGGCTCCGGCTACAAAATTATCTACAAATACGAAAAAGTAGAAGATGACGACCTCCTGCGGATGAAGAAAAACCGGAAAAAACACAAAAAAAGGAAAAAGTAAGCCGGCCGTTTGTTCAAACGAATCTGCTTCCCCACCAAAGCCAAGAATTTGTAGCGTTTCTTAGTGTAAACTTAGTGTTATCTAAAGTGGCCTTAGTGGTAAGGAAAAATGTAATGCCTGACCACTAAGGACACGAAGTTGCCACTAAGAACTCACTAAGTTGTTGATTATCAATGAGTTGAAACGCTATCTTTATGTGCAAGGTTTTAGTAAAAGATGACGACTCCTGCAAATGAAGAAAAATCCCAATCAAAAACCCAAATTTCTCAACTAGCGAAGCGAATCAACTCGTTGTACTTTTGGCATTGGGGATACTTTCCTCCCACAAATTTGCTAAAAAGCTTGTGCTTATCTTGGCAGTAGGCCGGGCAAATTTGACCCATCTAAGGGGGGACATACACGACTTACAACTGCGACATTCAATTAGAAGATTATTGAATATTTGTTGGTTCTGAACTCTTTGGAGTTTAATCATCGTTCAATTATGTGCCATAAATCCCTGATAACCATTTAGTTATAAATTTAATCAAAACAATTTAGTAACTAAACTATGCCTGTCGTGTATGCAAGTCGTGTATGTATGTCCCGCATGTACCACGCTG
>JALVCY010000024.1 GCA_027009605.1 Saprospiraceae bacterium | reverse complement strand
TCAGACAAATGAAAAATGCCATCCTTATCCGAATGGCATTTTTCGTTTGCACTTGAATTAGCTAATAACTGAAGCGACAGCAGTAGCCGCATCTTGTAATGTGATTGCAGAGATTACATTTAGGCCGGAATTATCAATAATTTCTTTGGCAATTTCGGCATTAGTGCCTTGCAATCTTACGATAATAGGGACTTTGATGTCTCCAATATTTTTGTATGCATCAACGATACCGTTGGCGACACGGTCACAGCGTACAATCCCCCCAAAAATATTGACCAGAATGGCTTCAACCTTTGGATCTTTTAGGATGATGCGGAAGGCTTGTTCTACGCGTTCGGCATCGGCCGTTCCCCCTACGTCTAAGAAATTGGCGGGGTCACCACCGGATAATTTAATCATGTCCATGGTGGCCATGGCTAGTCCGGCACCATTGACCATACAGCCGATATTGCCATCTAAGTTGACATAGCTAAGGTCGTATTTTTTGGCTTCTAATTCGGTCGGATCATCTTCAAAAGGATCATGCAAAGCAGCCAAGTCAGGGTGACGATACAAAGCACTGTCATCGAGAGCGACTTTGCAGTCAATGGCCATAATTTCGTCATTTGCAGACTTAAAGCAAGGGTTAATTTCAAACAAACTGGCATCACTACCCACAAAAGCGGCATAAAGCGACTTGACAAAAGCGACCATTTCTTTCATCGCTTTACCGGATAGCCCCAAGTTAAAAGCGATTTTGGAAGCTTGGAAAGGCCGCAATCCCAGTCCCGGATGGATGTGCTCTTTGAAGACCAATTCGGGAGTCTCTTCGGCTACTTGCTCGATATTCATACCTCCTTTCGGAGAATAGATGATAACATTTTGGTATTTTTCACGATCCATCAAGACACTGATGTAAAATTCTTGTGGTTCAGAAGGCCCGTCCACAAAGACATTTTCTTCGATTAAGACCCGGCGCACCAGTTTCCCTTCTTTAGAAGTCTGTGGGGTCACCAAGTGCATTCCCAAAATCTCGGAAGCATATTTTTTGACATCGTCCAAATTTTTGGCGATTTTTACTCCGCCTCCTTTTCCGCGCCCGCCGGCATGGATTTGGGCTTTGACGGCACAGCCTTTGGAGCCTTTGGCAAATAATTCTTTGGCGGCAGCAACAGCTTCTTCAGGTGTTTCAGCGACTTGGCTGTTGGGTACTTTTACGCCATACCCGGCCAATAGCTTCTTTCCTTGAAATTCGTGGAGATTCATATCTTATTTTTTCTGGTTAGGTTAATTTGGCTTGCGCAAAAAACGGCAAACAATTGAGCGGTAAAGGTAATATTTTTTTTATTAACTTACTCAAGTTTTGGTTATTTACCTTTGGTGTTTGGTTGAGAAAGTTGAAAGAGTTGATTCGCTGCGCTAGTTGAAGAAGTTGAGACGTTCGCCTTCGGCTCTCTAGGTTGAAAACTCGTCCTTCGGACTTCGTGGTTGAGACGCTCTGCTGGTTGAGTTAATTTGGGTTTTTGTGGGGATTTTACTTCATTATTCGATATTCGGCAGTTACAAAGATGCCGCACCTATGGCGCTCGATCCATTTTGATTGTTCTGTTCTGTATTTGATATAGTTGTAAGATTTTTTAGCCGCCTAGCCGTTATACCGCTATACCGCTACACCGTTATTTGCCTTCGGCTCTCTAGGTTGAGAACTCGTCCCGATTACTATCGTGGATTCGGACTTCGTGGTTGAGACGCTTCGCTGGTTGAGTTGATTTGGGTTTTTGTTTGGGATTTTACTACATTATTGGATATTTGGGATTCTGTTTGGTTTTTTAGTTGAAAAAGTTGATTCGCTCGCAAGCTTCGCTAGTTGATTCGCTGCGCTAGTTGAGAAGATTTGGGTTTTTGTGGGGATTTTACTTCATTATTCGATATGTTTCTTTTTTGGTGGGGCGAATACAATTCGGCCTTCCTTTTGGATATTTGGCTAGTTGTGGTTGGGGCACACGCTTGTTGGGGGCGTACACAGCCGTGCGTCCCAATGTATAATTTGCCTAGAGCATTTGGGGTGTACCCGTTATATCGTTATACCGTCACACCGCTATGCCGAAAATTATTTATGCCAAAATCTTTTTAAGGTCTTCAAAACCTCCGCCGTTGACGGTTTTGATATTGGCTTTGTTAAGGATGTTGGTGGCATTTCCGCTGCGGCGACCGCTGCGGCAGTAGGCGATGACCATTTTTTTGTTATAATTTCGGATTTCGTCGAGATGTTGTTCGATGACTTGAACCGGAATATTTACGGCGCCGTCAATGTGTCCGGCATCAAATTCTTCTTTAGTACGGACGTCAAGGATAAGCGCCCCGTCTTTTGCTAGTTGTTTAAAGTCAACATTTTGTGCTTGTTTTTTTCCAAAAAGGAAGTCAAAAAATCCCATGATTACAGAGTTTTTAGTCAATACCCGAAGGCCAAAAAGGTTTTTATCAGGCTCAAAGCTACTAAGACGCTAGATATTTCCATGTGATACGCATCACAAATCATATCCATGATATTTAAGTATCTTTGCATCTGTTACAAGAAAACGACAAGAGTTTTCAAGTTTTTTGAGTTTAATTCAAAGAAAGTAACTAATCAGCAGGATACAATTTGGCTAAAAAATCTCTTTTCCATCGCCAAGGCATCGTGTTGAATAGTCTAAAAAACAAAAAAATGGGATACGTTCTACCACTGATTGTTGGGTTTTTGGCCGCTTTTATCGGTTTATTAGCTCCTTCCATGCTGAATATGACAGCGGCACGAACTAGTATTGAAAAAGGGAAGGCTGCCGGGATTCAGTTTGCGGCCGGTGCTGCGAGTGTTGTATTCATCCAAGCCTTTATTGCTGTGACTTTCGCCAAATACTTGGTGGCACATCCGGAAGTGATTACACAATTAAAGACAGCAGCGATATTTGTGTTGTTGGGTTTGTCAATTTTCTTTTTTATGCAAGCCCGCAAAAAATTTAAGGCGGAAGGTAAGCAAAAAAAGGGAAGTAGCTACATGACGGGTTTGGGGATGTCTTCCCTAAATATGTTGGCGATACCGTTTTATTTGGCCATGGCGACCTTGGCAGAAAGTAAGGGTTGGATGGAAATCAAACAGCCGTTTTCTACGATTTATGTAGTTGGGGCGGTGTTGGGAGCATTTTCCTTGTTTGCTACTTATGCTTCTTTTGCGGAAGTGATAGCCAAGCGGGCGGCTTTTATTGCCAAAAATATCAATTATATTTTGAGCGGCTTGTTTGTTATTTTAGCGATTTCAACAGCTATTCAAGTTTTTGGCTCGTAAATTAATTCCGGTTTCGGTACTTATAAAGTCCAGTGATTATTGATTTTCGGTGACTTTTCAGAAAAAATACCGTTCCCCCGGACTTTTTAAGTGTAGCTTGCGCAACAAAAGAACCTAAAATACCGGTTAGGTTTTGTTTTTTTTGCTTTCTTTGTTGATTCAGAAAATTCTAGGGATATTCCCTTCACTATAAATCCGGCTATGAGCGCCCTGTCTCCCATAGCCTCAGTAAAAAAAGAACTCATGAAAGCAGTTATTGCCCCAATTCTTCACAATTTGAAGCGTGGTTACGTCTTATTGGATAGCCTATCTAATGAGCAATTTGTCAACAACAACATCGGCCCGTATAATTCCACGGTTGGGCAGCATTTTCGGCACATATTGGATATTTACGCTTGTATTTTCAAGGGCTTGGATAGCCGCAAGGTGGATTTGACTGCTCGTGACCGCAATGAATTGGCCGAAACCAATATCGGTGTTGCTAGAAATTATTTGGACGATATTTACGCCCGCTTGGAAGCCATTCAACATATTGACCCGAGTACACCTGTGGAGGTCGTAGATGACTTGGGTTTGGGTTTGGTGAAAGTAGATTATACTTTAGGCAGTGCCTTGTGTCAGGCGCATAGCCATGCCATTCATCATTTTGCGAGCTTGGGGTATATGCTCCACCAAATGGGGATTGAAATCCCGGATGCTCGATTTGGCTACAATCCAACTACTCCGGATGTCGTGAAGTAATGAGTTGATTCGCTTTGCTAGTTGAAGAAGTTGAGACGTTCGCCTTCGGCTCTCTAGGTTGAGAACTTGTCCTTTGGACTTCGTGGTTGAGTGCTTCGCAGGTTGAGACGACTTGGGTTTTTGTGGGGATTTTACTTCAGTCTTGGATATTTGGAATTCTGTTTGGTTTTTAGTTGAAGAAGTTGAAGAAGTTGATTCGCTCGCAGGCTTCGCTAGTTGATTCGCTGCGCTAGTTGAGAGATTTGGGTTTTTGTGGGGATTTTACTTCATTATTCGATATTTGGCAGTTACAAAGGTGTCGCACCTACGGCGCTCCATCACTGCCTAGCCGTTATCTATACCTTCGGTTGCCTTCGGCGTTCAAATTGTGCTTCGCACGTTCAAATTGCCCTTCGGGCGTTCAAGTGCCTTCGGCGTTCAAGAGGGACGCTCTCTTGGCTGCCTAGCCGTTAGACCGTTGAGTTTACTCCGAAAAGTCGGATGTAGTGGTTGGCTCTTGAGACCACAAAATTTTATTTCTGGCAGAGTGGACTGTTCGGAGTGGACTCACCGTTATACCGTTATACCGTTATACCGTTCATTGCCTTCGGCGTTCAAATTGTGCTTCGCACGTTCAAATTGCCCTTCGGGCGTTCAAGTGCCTTCGGCGTTCAAGAGGGACGCTCTCTTGGCTGCCTAGCCGTTAAGTTCAAGTAGCAAGATCTCTTTCCTGCCTTCCCGTTACACCGTTATACCGCTACACCGTTACACCGTTACACCGTTATACCGTTACACCGTTACACCGTTATACCGCTAAAACTACCCGGTTTTCTAAGCTAAATCCCCCCCACCCCGGAATGCAACACCCGGAAGTAGTAATTGACCAAGCCGACGGAGTTTTTGAGTTTCAGTTTTTGCATGATATTTCGTTTGTGGGTTTCTACGGTGCGCGGGCTGATAAAGAGTTTGGCACCGATTTCTTTGTTGGAATATTCTTTGGCGACGTATTCGATAATCTCGAATTCTCTTTGGGTTAGTTCTTGTATTTTGTGTTCAGAAGATGATTGGATTTTGTCCACAACCGACTGAATGGTGGGGGAAAAATATTGTTTTCCGGCGGCTACTTTATACAAAGCTTCGCCCAGTTTGGATAGTTGCTCGGATTTGCTCACAAACCCTATGGCTCCGGCTTTCAAGACTTTTTGAATGATAATGGGCTCCGATGAATAGGAATAGGCCAATACTTTGATTCTGGGCTTAATCTGCTTGAGCATACGAGTCAACTTGGCGCCATTCTCTTCGCCGAAGAAGTAGTCCAAAAGTACAATATGTGGATTGAGATGTTTGGTTTTTTCGATTAATTCGAGCCCGTTTTCGGCTTCTCCGACGACGTTGATTTTGTTGTCGGGTTTAAACACTGCTCTCAAGCCCATCCGCAAAACAGGATGGTCATCTGCAATGATAATGTTGATTTTGTTCATGTCCGTTGATTACTCAATAAATAAAAAAGAATCAATTCGGAG
The DNA here is from genome assembly GCA_027009605.1 of Saprospiraceae bacterium. Classification (GTDB taxonomy): domain Bacteria; phylum Bacteroidota; class Bacteroidia; order Chitinophagales; family Saprospiraceae; genus HyVt-613. The sequence goes on along the minus strand of JALVCY010000024.1, from coordinate 323 downwards.
GGATTATATCCCCAATATACTAAAAAATATACCTTGGGATAGCCAAAAATAGGGGTTATTTTTGAAAAATGCTTGTTTTTTGCACAGAAGGATTGCTCCTTTGAAAGCCGGAGCAAAGTTGGATTTTGTAAGCCCGCCGATTTCTTCCTATCGGTATTCCGCTGTGCTCCAAGCTTAGCGATTAAAAACGTCCACTCACCGGATCGCTAAGCTCGTAGCCTTTTGACGACGAAGTCGAAAAAAGGTGGAGCACCGATAGTGATGCGGTGGGTGAGCCAAACCGTTCGCACAAGACCAAGAAAAAGATACTACATTTGCTTGGC
>JALVCY010000023.1 GCA_027009605.1 Saprospiraceae bacterium | reverse complement strand
AAAAATAATAGATTACACCCAAGATATTTTAAAGAAATGGCCTACCCCACCGACGAAACTCCAGCTGGATAACGACTGGACGCCATCCACAAAAGCAAAATATTTTCAGCTTATCCGCTACATAAAATCCAAAGCCAACTTCGAGACATTATCCACCACCATCAGACTGCACCAATACAAATACCCAAAACAAACCGGCATCCCACCGGCAGACGAAGGGATTCTCATGTGCTACAACACCGGAGACATAACCGATTGGAACACCCAAAACTCCATTGCCACCCCCAAAGACGTCCAAAAATACATCCAACACGCCAAGGCCTACCCTTTAGATTTAGGCGTGGCCTTGCCCATTTTTTCTTGGACTGTTATTTTCCGGGACTCTTCTTTTTTTAAGATTGTGACTGATGATAATTTAAGTTGGCAGCAAGACACGATTCACTACCGGCGGCTGAGCCCCACCCGCTTTGTCGTCCAAGCCGGCACCTTCTTAAAAGGGCATTATTTATACAAAGGAGATTTGTTGCGGTACGAATCCGTCAAACAAGCAGACTTGCTTTCGATGGCTCAAAGCCTGAGCGAAAAACAAGCATTTTCCGAAATTTTATTCTACCACTTGGATTCAGCCAATCTCAAAAAAAATAATTATCCAATGCTGAGACAGGTCATACAGACCCTGCGCTAACCAAGATTAATTACCGGGAACTTTAATGATGGTACCCGGATTCAACCGGTTGGCTCTGACCAATTCTTTATTCAACTCAATCAATTCATCCAAGCTAACACCCAGCCAATTAGCCATATCATTCAAAGATGTAGTCTTCCGAATGGTGTATTTTTTTAGTTTGGTGCGACGCTTTCTACTGGTAATACGATTACCCACTTCCATTGGTTTTTCTTCTTCATAAATCAATTTAGCAGGCAAGGTGGGTAGGGGCTCAAGAAGCTTAATTTTCGTTGTTCTTTTTTGTGGAAATGCATACTTTAAAGGCTTCGTCTTATCCAATTGCGGCTGATAGATGACTAAAGCTTGTCCTTCTTCAACGGCCATATTTTCCAATCCATTCCATTCCATAATAGCTTGCGGCGTACAATGATAGCGTTGGGCAATATTCCAAAGCGTTTCGTTGACAGCCACCTCATGTACCCGCTTAATAAAGGATGCATTAACCAAAGAAGACTTATTAGATTTTAAATCAAAATAACTCTCCACAAAAGGATAAACCCGCTCCGGAATATAAATACTGGAATTAGAGGGTACAATTCCCCTTACGTAGGCCGGATTTAAGGCATACAAAATATCCACATCGACACCAATAACGTTCGCCAATTTTTCAAAGGTGAACGGCTCATCAATTTCAATTTTGGTTTTCATATACAAATCCCGATTAGGAAAAACTGGCTCCAAACCATATTCTTGATAGTGATTTAGGACATAAGTAGCCGCAATAAAAGCCGGCACATAGCTCCTGGTTTCTCTGGGAAGATATCGTTTTAGCCTCCAAAAATTCTTTGAATGCGAGCGTCTGACGGCACGGTTGACTCGCCCGCCGCCACTATTATAGGCCGCTAAGGCCAAAGTCCAGTCCTTAAACCGGTCATGCGAGCGCTGTAAGTATTGGATAGCCGCTACAGTGGCTTTTTCCGGATCCAAACGCTCATCAATAATATCATCAATGCGCAGCCCATACTCCCGTCCCGTAGCCGGCATAAATTGCCAAATCCCCCGTGCCCCCACTCTTGAAGTAGCAGTAGGGCGTAGAGAAGATTCAATGACCGCTAGGTATTTGAGTTCTTCCGGAGCATTATTTTCGGACAAAAGTTTTTCAAAAATAGGAAAGTACAGATAGGCACGGCCAATCATCTCTTCCGTTTGGCTACGATTTTCGTAAAGATAACGGTGTATGATTCGCTGAACAGAACCGGTCGCTTTCATCGGAACGACTGACCGGATCTTCTTCAAGTCCGCATTAATTTCTTTGATATTGAAAGCTCTAACGGCTTTGGTCGATGCCATTGGTGTGCTGTTGACGAAGACCGGCTTCTGTCCAAAAGCACTAACCGCCATTGTGATATATATCAAAATTGCGCTAAAAACTGTGTGTAATTTCATAGGTGATTGAATTCGTTCATGGTTTATGGGAGACAATCAAGTCGTGTCCTTGAAGGGGCTGATTGGGGGTTTTGTGAGATTCTGAGCGGCAAAGATAGGGGCATAAACTTGACTTTTCCTAATATTCTTTCCTAAACAGAACGTTAATGTGACGGTACAAACCAACTAAATAGTAGATTTTCACGCTCCCTTAACGTCAAAAATTGAAAAGATATTACGTTTTCATCAATACTATTAGCAACTGGAAATGAGATAGCCGGTAGTCCGGTTAGATTGGCTAACACCGTAAAAACATCTGAAAGATATTCTTCGACCGGCGTCGAATTTGTGCCAATTTTTCGGGCAAAATTTGCTGTAACAGGCATCATCACCATATCATAGTCCTTCAAAATGGCCTGCATACGATTCAGAATCAGCCTTCGACTTTGTTGAGCTTTCGCAAAATAAGCATCATAATATCCGGCACTCAAAACGTAAGTCCCCAATAAAATGCGTCTTTTCACCTCGAGCCCAAAACCTTCCGTCCTTGTTTTTTTGTAGGTCTCTTCAAGACTATGTACGTCCTTTGCCCGATATCCGTATCGAATGCCGTCATATCTTGACAAATTGGTCGATGCCTCGGCAGTGGTCAGTATATAATAGGTCGGTATCAGATATTCAATTAAGTCAAAATCAACAGAATCTACTTGATACCCTTTTTGCGCAAGCCTCTGAATCTCATCCTTAAAAGTAGCTAGAATGGTCGGATGCAAAGCTTCATTGGCTAAGATTTGCCCAAAATAGGCAATTTTCAAGGGCTTCTTTGGGGCTTGCGCCAAATAATCGGGTGGTGCTTCAGACAAGCAAGTGGCATCATATTCATCTGCTCCCGCCATGATTTGCATCAAATGCGCAATAGTTTGGGGATGATGTGCAATCACACCCAGTTGGTCAAAAGAAGAGCCATACGCCACCAAACCGTGTCGAGAAACTCGGCCGTAAGCAGGTTTATACCCAAAAAGCCCACAAAAAGCAGCCGGCTGGCGAACAGACCCCCCCGTATCGGTACCTAGAGCCGCCAAACATGTCCCGGTCTGCACCGACACCGCCGCCCCGCCCGAAGAGCCCCCCGGGATTAAGCTCTCATCCAATCCATTTTTGACCGGCCCATAAAAAGAGTTTTCATTAGAAGACCCCATACCAAATTCATCACAATTGGTTCGACCAATGATGATGGCATCTTCCTCTAATAGTCTCTGAACCGCTGTCGCAGAAAACAGTGCTTGATACGATTGCAATATTTTGGAGCCGGCAGTCATCGTATGGTGCGCAAAGCTGATATTGTCTTTGATAGACAGCACAACCCCGAATAATTTGCCCAAAGGCTTTTGTGCCGCTATTTTTTGGTCGATGATATCTGCCTGACTTTTCGCTTCCTCCGCAAACACTTCGATATAAGCATTCAAATGGCGAGTTTGGGCGATACGCTTGAGATAGTCATCCACTAGGCTAGAGCAAGAAATCTCTTTTTGCAAGAGCGCTTTTTGCACGGACTCAATGGTGGGATAAGATATGGAGAATGTATTCAAGTCTCGATTTTAGGATGCAAAAATATATAAATTAAAACTAATACAAGGAGAAAAACAAAGAAAACTGCCCGAAAACGAAGCATTTACATATAAATAACAAAGTATTTGGCAAAAAAAGAAACATTAGGATAAATATAGGGTTAGCTTTGCAATGAGTTGTGAAGTATATTTCTTTACCAGCTTACTTTTTTTTATTTTAAACTGTTTTTTATGAACATTTTTGTTGCAAAGCTAAGCTTTGACACACGTGAGTCCACTTTACAGGATGCCTTTGAAGAATTTGGCACTGTCGATTCTGTAAAAATTATTATGGACAAATTTACTCAAAAATCAAAAGGGTTCGGCTTTGTCGAAATGCCTAATGATGATGAAGCTCAAAACGCTATTGATAGCCTAGATGACACCGACTTGGACGGTAGAACTATCGTCGTGAAGAAATCCGAACCTAGAGAAAGAAGAGACAATCGCCACGGCGGTGGTGGAAACTTCAACAGAAGATATTAGGGAATAACTTTCTTAAAGTTTTCGGCCGCTGCAGTTATGTAGCGGCTTTTTTTTTCCCGTACCAATGGCTTCAACCTCTAAGTTAGTACCACAAATTTTTACAAATTATCCGGCCATTATACCACTCTACCGAAAACTTAATCAGAAAGTGGCCTCCTCTCGTGAATATACTTTTTGATATTCAACCAAAAAGCAAGAAATAGATAAATAATAATCGGAGAGCCGAAAGTAGCACAAGAGAGATAGATAAAATAAAGGCGCACTCGAGAAGAAGCCACACCTATTTTTTCGCCGATATAAGCAGAGACCCCAAAGGCAGAGCGTTCTAAGAAATTTTGAAAATGAAGCATTCTTTGAATATTATTTTCTTGTAACTGTTAAGGTACTCCTATTTTAAGGCAAAAATAAGCATTTTTGTGTATGTTGACGTAGGGACGCACGGCCGTGCGTCCCTACGTGATAAAATTTTAGCAAAAACAGGCGCCAAAAGGGCATTTTTTGACCAAAATAGTGGGTAGCTCAACAGTTACATTTTCTTTCCTTTTGCAAAAATAATTGTTTTACGACACAAATGCCATCTTTGACCTACGATGACACTTTCATTCCTAACGTTGGGTTTACTCCTAAAAGTATTCTGATGAAAAAACACCAAATTTTCTAGCTATTTCAAAAAGCCTACTTTTCAGAGTAAGTTAGAACAACAATTCCTGTTATATTGGTGTTTTCTCGTGGCACTTGCGGTCAAAAGTTCACTTTTAGGAAACACGAAGTTTACACGGAAAAACACTACAAAATCATCACTTTTGACTACAGAACTCGAATAAATGAAAAAGAAGATTGACCCATTCTACCTTGTACTTATCGTGGCTGTCCTTGCCTTACTTTGGTATAATCATTCAAATCAGACACCCGACATAAGCAACCAGGCTGCTCCACCGATAGCCGGTACTTCCCTTTCGGGAAATCAGATCAGCCTAGAAGATTTGAAGGGACACTATGTTTTGGTTGATTTTTGGGCAAGCTGGTGTAGCCCCTGCCGAAGAGCCAATCCCAAAGTAGTACGCCTATACGCCAAGTACAAAGACAAAGGATTGGAGATCTTTAGTGTCGGTTTGGAAAGCAATCCCAATGCCTGGAAAGCTGCCATCGAGAAAGATCATCTTAATTGGCCCAACCACATCATGGAAGACCGTAGGGGGAATATGCCTATTTCTAATGCATACGGCGTACAGAGTATCCCAACCAAGTTTTTGATCGACCCCGAAGGTGTCATAATTGCCACTAATCCTTCTTTTGGCAAAATTGACAGGATTTTATCGAAAAAATTAGACTCAAAATGACATTTTGTCCTTTTTTTCGGGATGGCAGTATAATTGATACCTGTTTGTACACCCCAACTGCTAGGGCCATCGTTTGTGAACCACATCGTAAGCCTAGTGGCCATAACCACTGCATAGCAGAATTAAAATGAAACAAAATCTTAACTCATCCTTACAAAAGTTAGTAAGCAAAATGAAGAGAAAAAAAAATAAATCAAAACAGGAAAGCAAATCAACTGAAAAAGATTTGAATACCAAAGAACAAACTAGCAAAGTGGAAGTAGAGACCGAGACCGAGACCGATGCCGATGCCGTCTCTCGAGAAGAACAGTTAGAAATAGACCTTGAAGAAGCCCGAAAAAAGCAAATGTACTTGAGAGCAGAATTTGAAAACTATAAAAACCGAACCGCTAAGCAGCAATTACAGCTCTCAGAGACTTGTGCCCAAAAGACCATTGAAAAAATATTGCCGGTTGTAGATGATTTTGACCGAGCAGCTCAGCAAGAAGAATTAACAGAAGGCATCTCTTTGGTGTACAATAAATTACTTTCTACACTTGAAAATTTAGGTGTTAAAGCCATGGAATCTACCGGACAACCCTTTAATCCGGATGAACACGAAGCAATTACGGAGATACCGGCCCCCACTGATGAGCTTAAAGGCAAAGTAGTGGATACCATTGAAAAAGGTTATTTTTTACACGACAAGATTCTACGTTTTGCGAAAGTCGTTGTTGGTAAGTAGAAAATAGACAACTTTTCAGCACTATTATTTGTGCCTAATCATTGCTGAATAAACAGTACAAAAAAACACTATGACAAAGAGGGACTATTACGAAATCCTAGGCGTAAGCAAAACAGCCGACAAGATAGTCATCAAAAAAGCCTACCGAAAGCTGGCGATGAAGTTTCATCCGGATCGAAATCCTGGGGATCCTACCGCTGAAGCCAAATTTAAAGAGGCGGCAGAAGCCTACGATGTGCTATCTGATGATGACAAAAGAGCTCGTTACGATCGTTTCGGGCACGCCGGCGTTAATGGACATGGTGGACATGGACATGCCGGTGGCTATACCATGGATGATATTTTTGAGCAATTTGGCGATGTTTTTGGTGGCAGCGGATTTGAGAGCTTTTTTGGGGGCGGGCGTGCTCGTTCCGCAAATTCTGCAAAGCGCGGAAGCAACCTCCATATCAAAGTGGAGCTTTCTTTGGAAGAGATTGCCAAAGGCATTACCAAGAAGATTAAGGTCAAAAAAGACGTCACTTGCGATGTCTGCCACGGCTCGGGCGCCAAAGATTCTAACGCTATTTCGACTTGTCAAACTTGCCGCGGCTCCGGATATGTAAAGCAAATCCGAAATACTTTTTTAGGACAAATGCAAACCACTGTTGCTTGCTCTACTTGCCACGGTACAGGCAAAACCATTACAGCCAAATGCACATCTTGTCATGGCTCAGGAATCAAAAAAGATTTTGAAGTAATCAGCATTGATATTCCACCGGGAGTAGCAGATGATATGCAACTGTCCATGCGCGGAAAAGGAAATAAAGGCCCAAATGATGGCCCGAATGGAGATTTGCTCATCACCATCAAGGAAAAACCCCATGATTTTTTCCGCAGAGAAGGCAATCATGTCATCTATGACTTACATCTCAACTATGCAGATGTGGCCTTAGGCACCAGTGTAGAAGTACCAACCCTTACGGGAAAAGCCAAGATTAAAATAGAACCCGGAACTGCTGCCGGCAAGATTTTGCGCTTACGCGGAAAAGGGTTTCCGTCTGTTCAAAGATACGAAACCGGAGACCAACTTGTCGTTGTCAACATCTGGTCTCCACAAAAATTATCAAGAGAAGAGAAGGACTTGTTGAAAAAAATGCAAAATATGCCTAACTTCAACCCTCCAAACGATTCAAAGGCTAAATCCGGTTCTGGATTCTTTGATAAATTGGAAAACCTTTTTAGATAATTGGTTGGTAAAACTCCTTTGGGGGATTACTGATAGGAGCAGACTTTACTTGTACTTAACTGATAATCAACACTTTGTAGCAATGGATTAGAATATTTTTGGGTCTATAAGCTCAACTATTCGTTCTTTCTTGTCTCCTTGTTGATTTTTGACCTAGACAGGATGAGCACTGCTCTAGTTGAACTTCAAGGACATGAAACGCATTTTATTCTTTTTTTTAGGATTCTTTTTTTTCATCCATTCGGCGCAAGCGCAAGGAGCGGCTTACACCTTAAAAGGAGGACTTTCTATCGGGACTCAACGTTGGGACAATCAATTGGGTCGCCGGAATCCCTTGCTGAGTTATCATATTGTTGCCGCCATCGAAGAGCTTCCGGAAGACCCCCGATTTACGGTTTTTGCGCAAGCAGGATACCATACGCGCGGGACATCCATGAAAACAACTTTTCTGAATACTAGCGGGGTGCGTTATGATCAGGACTATTCTATCCGCTTCAATAATCTAGCTCTGGCCATTGGAGCTAAGAAGCGACTAAATGAGATGGGCAGCCTGACCCCTTACTACATGTTTGGGATGCGTGGCGAATATACAGTCAAAACCAATTTAGCCGACTTTGAAGAACGCAATAGATGCTACCCTATTTACCCTTACAATAAAAAAGAATTCATCAAAAAATTTAACTATGGTGTTATTTTTGGGGGTGGATTTGAATTTCCTTTTTCTGATTTAATCGGTGGCATCATAGAATTTTCAGTGAGTCCCGACTTGTCCCGCCAATACGAACAACCGGCCATCTCCGGAATCATCAATAACTGCAACAGCGTCAACACGCAACCCATCAATATCCCCCAAAGAAAGATAACAAATGTAAGCTTCGAGATTTCTGTAGGCTTACGTTTTTTACACAAAGTCGAATATATAGATTAGTACTCATGAAGAAAGTAGTGACGGGAAAAGATAGATTAATTGGACAACATGACGGTGTCCGCGGGCCGTTGATTATCGTCATGGGTGGCATCCATGGCAACGAAATAGCCGGAATAAAAGCACTCAAGCTTTTATTCAAGATGCTTCAGGACGAGCCGTTGACCAATCCTAGCTTTGAGTTTAAAGGACGTCTTATTGGGCTATATGGAAATCTAGCTGCCATAAAAGCCAAAAAGCGTTTTGTGGAAGTCGATTTAAATCGACAGTGGACACCGGAGCACGTTGCGTCAATACTAAAAAGCCCTAACCACACATTAAACTCCGAGGAGTTGGAAGTCAAGGGAATTTGTACTTCTATCCGTAACGAAGTCAAAAGCTACCGGCCCGAAAAAATTATTTTGCTGGACTTGCACACGACTTCTGCAGAGGACGGAATATTTTCTATTCCATCCGGCACAGCAGAAAGTTACCAGTTGGCCAAAGCCTTATTTGCGCCGGTTATTTCTAATTTGACCGATACCTTACACGGGACTTTCATGCAATATTTTGATGTATCTTATCTAGGCGTGCCTTCGGTAGCAGCCACCTTTGAATCCGGTCGCCATGATGACCCGTTATCTGTTAATCGCTCTGTTGCAGCCATCGTTAACTGCCTGCGTTTTGTGGGAGCGGTTAGGCCGGAAGACGTTGAAAGCCGGCATGATGACATCTTAAAATCCTATACCGCACACTTGCCAAGACTGGCGAGAATGGCCTACAAACATCCTTTTTCTGCCAAAGATCAATTTAGGATGCGCCCCGGCTATCGCAATTTTTCTCCGGTCAAAAAAGGAGATTACTTAGCGGATGATATAAATGGAAAGATTTTATCCCCTTTGACGGGATATATTTTGATGCCTTTGTATCAGGTACAGGGGAGTGAAGGCTTTTTTATTGTAACGGAGCAAAAACCAATGGGGCATTCCGCCGGCTAAACACTTACCACCATCACTGAGCAGTGCCTCCTAAATACCGAATCAAATCCGGATACGGTCGCACGATAGGGTCATGAATATGGTCATAGAAGATAGGCTTACCACTGATATAGGGCACAATCTGAATGATGTTAATTTTAGCCTTAGCCAATTGCTCAGCCCATTGCTTTGCTGTCTCATAAGTCAAAAACTGACCGTAAACCAAATGGGGATGATTCGGACTACCGGGCCAGACATCAACCGAAAAGTCATAAATATTCAGTCCCAAAAATGCCACTAGTGACCGACTAGACGTATCCACTTCAATCCGATAACGCAATCCTTTGGGTACTCTAGGAACAAAATGATATTTGTTTATCGCATTAATTGGCTTCAGCTCTTGATCATCTTTATATTTTGTCAAGATGGCCGCTTCTACAAAAGTTCCGGGCAGTACGTTGGTCTCCGGTTTTAGTATCTTCAAACTATAATTGATGGGACAATTTGGAATACCATCACGGATACGAGAAAGTAATACCGTGGACAGTGGATCTATTTTGGACAAGTTGCCACTATGCAAATTAGCCGTTTTGGTAACCTGAAGCACCAACTCTGCATCCGAGTCTTGACGGAGACGAGCAATCAATTTATCTAACGCTCTCAAGGAATTACTATCCGGTATAATAGTCCCTAGCGGATACTGTTGAAACAAGACCGGTTGGAAGACAATGGAAGACGTATCTACAATTTTTTCACTTTCCACACTCATGGCCATGACTACTTGATCCGATTGTTGCTCAAAGAATTGACCTTCAAAAATGTCGTATTTCCCCAATGCTTCCTTTCGATTTGACGAAAGTAAAAAATGCCAGCCGTCATTAGCCATATAGAAATACTCGTCGTTATCAGCCGAATTAATGGGAATGCCCATATTTTGGCCTTTATGCCATTTCTTTTGAATAGGGTTGAATGTGGATTTATAAATATCCATTCCGCCAATTCCATTGGGATTATTGGAGCTGTAATAGACACTTTCTTTGTTATTAGTCAAGAAGGGATACATCTCATCATATTCCGTATTGATTCCATTCCCCATATTGACCGGTTCAGTCCAACCATCAGGCGTCTTTTCAGAAAAAAACAAATCATAGCCTCCAAAACCACCCAAGCGTTGACTGGCAAAAATAACTAGGGTGTCCATAAAGAAGAAAGGAGTTGCATCTCCTTTGGCCATATCAAACGGGACATCAACTAATTGGCTGGCGAGGCGCTCCTTGCTGGAGCTTTTAAAAAAATCTTCGTATAATAAACCGGAATCCTTAGTGTATCCTTTTTTATAGTACATCCTTGCGCCATCATAGCTAAACCCGATAATTTCATCAAACAGCGGGGTATTCAGCAAGCCGGACATCCGTTCTACTTGAATCGTTGGAACACGGTTGGCGATAAACATATCCGGTTTGCGGTGTCCTCGTTTATTATCTACTTTACCATTATCTGACCGAAGTCCACCCAACACCCCCAATCGGTTAGACGAAAAATAGATTTTGTCTTGCTGCAAACTAGGACTAAAGATTGGATGAAAGTCATTATCCACGGAGTTGATAGGCTCCGGCAATCGCTCCACGTCTGCCAATGGTTTTTGGCTCAATTGCCGCAATCCGCTTTCACAATTTCTCAATTGAGTCCGCACCAAGGCAGATGTTTCTTTTTTTCCATTGGTCTTCAAAAATTCTTTATAATATTTGGCAGCCTGCTTAAATTGGAGTTTTCTTTGATTCAAATACCCCAAATAATAAGCGGATAGTGGATATTTTTTCTTTTTTTGTTGCTCAATGATATGTAAAACGGTCTCTGCTTCAAACAGCCGGTTAAGCATCAAATAAGATATCCCTAATCGATAATCCACATCATAATCTGTAGGCCTTTCGCGAAAGCACTCTTCATACCGCTCGACAGCAAGTGCATAAAAGCCATCTTCAAAAAGGGCATTCCCCTCCGCTTTGAGAGACTTATAGGACTGACTATATCCTGTCAGGGGAGACAGAAAAACAAGCATAAAAAACAAGAAAACTACTCTCATAAATCTTTTTTAGATACCCCGTTCCGGGTCAAATGCTTCCATATACTTTTTCAAAGTATTCAGCATGGAACCACCTAGTGAGCCATCCACCACACGATGATCATAAGACAAGGACAAAAACATCATTTGACGGATAGCAATCACATCGCCATATTCCGTTTCTAAGACAGCAGGCTTTTTACGAATCGCTCCCAAAGCCAATATCGCCACCTGGGGCTGGGGTATAATGGGCGTGCCCATCACATTGCCAAATGTCCCTACATTAGTAACGGTAAAAGTACCTCCTTGTATTTCATCCGGTTTTAGTTGATTGGCTCGAGCTCTTTGAGCCAAGTCATTGACTTGCTTCGTCAAACCGGCCAAACTCAGTTGATCCGCATTTTTGATGACCGGAACAATCAAGTTCCCATCAGGCAATGCCGCTGCCATTCCGATGTTCAAGTCTTTCTTGACTAAGAGCCGGTCGCCATCCACTGAAATATTAATCATGGGATGATCTTGCAGTGCCTTCACGACGGCCTCTATAAAAATAGGGGTAAACGTTATTTTTTCACCGTACCGTCTAATAAATTTATCCTTATTTTGGGCTCGCCAATTCACTATATTCGTTACATCTACTTCGATAAAAGAAGTAACATGGGGCGAAGTATGCCAAGACTGCACCATGTGCTTGGAAATTAACTTCCGCATACGATCCATCTCTACGATTTCTACTTGTCCACTAGCAACAGTAGTGGCACCGGCTACATCTGCTGCCGGTGCAACCGGTGTCGCTTGTGAAGTGGAGACCTTAGTTGCTTTTCGACCCGTTTGGATATAATTCAGAATATCGGCCTTCGTTACTCGATTATTTAGGCCGGTACCCACTATCCCGTCTAATTCGGCTTGGCTGATACCTTCTGCCTTTGAGATACTCCTTACAAGCGGCGAATAAAACCGATCACCGGACGAAACCGCCACAGGCTCCGCAACTTTAGCCACTTGAACCGGGGCTTCGACTACCGCCGCTTTTCCATTTTGAGCTTCCTTAGGTGTTTCGACAACAGACGGGGTCGATACAGGAGCCACTTCTTCGCCTTCCGTTGCTATGATAGCAATCACTTTGCCTATTTCTACCACATCCTCCTCCTTAAACAAAATCTCTGCAATCGTTCCTTCAACCGGAGACGGGACTTCCGAATCTACTTTATCCGTAGCAATCTCCAATATCGGCTCATCCAACTCCACGGCATCCCCCACGCCTTTAAGCCATTTTAGAATAGTTGCTTCGACGATGCTCTCTCCCATTTTGGGCATTACAAGTTCTATTTTTGCCATTTTATTTGGTTTAGGTATGATTCAAGTAAGTACTTTCGTACAAAAAAGGGGGCGTCTGACACATTCAGCCTCTTCCCGGGCAAAGTTATACTTCTTTTGGCACAAGAAAAACCTTTCTCAAAAGATTAAGTGCTAGAACTGATGAAAATTCTATGTTTACCAAACGATTCTTACCCAATTGAAGTTTCTTAGCGACGGTTTTATCTTTTGAAGCGACCGCAATCCAAATGGTACCGACCGGTTTTTCGGGTGTCCCACCGGTAGGTCCGGCAATTCCTGTCGTAGCGATTCCGTAAGTAGTCTCCAGCTTAGTGCGGACGCCATTGGCCATTTCGACGGCCGTTTCCCTGCTGACGGCTCCAAATTGAGTCAGAGTTTCGTGTCGCACACCCAAAACCCGTTCTTTGACTTCATTGGCATAAGCCACCACACTTCCTTTGAAATAGGCCGATGACCCGGAGTTTAGGGTAATCAAATGAGCAATATTGCCGCCGGTGCAGCTTTCTGCGGATGCCAAGCTTGCCCCTTGTTGTTCTAATAATTGTCCGATAGCTTGCGCAAAAGGGATGTCAGATTCTGCGGCTATTAACCCTTGTAATTCTACTTTTAATTTTTCTGCCATCGTATCGACGGCTTGCGCCAAAATGCCGGGATCTTCATGAACGCCTCCCAAACGCAATCGAATTGTACCCAATTTGGGCAAATAGGCCAAAGTCAAAAAATCCGGTATATCTGCTTCAATCGTTTCCAACCGCTCAGACAGTTCACTTTCCGGAATACCCGCCACCAAGAAAGTTTTATACAAAATATGTTTTTCTCCGGCTTGCGCCAAAAGTCTAGGCAAAACTTCTTCGGTCATAATGACTTTCATCTCCCTAGGCACGCCCGGAATAGATATAAAAATCTTACCGGCTTTTTCAAACCAGATGCCCGGAGCCGTCCCTAAGGCATTATCCAACAACTGAGCGGATTGGGGCAAAAAACTTTGTTGGCGGTGCGATTCCGAGACTTCCACTTGGTATTGACTTAGTTTGGCTTTCATTTTTGCGAAAGCGGTCTCACTAAAAACCAATTCAGTCTCAAAATAATCTGCCAAGACCGCAACGGTCAAATCATCTTTGGTAGGCCCTAAGCCCCCCGTAATCAATACCAAGTCCGCTTTTTGTGCAGCCCAATCCAATCCACTCCGAATTTCTTCGGTTTGGTCTCCCACAGTCATCTTACCAACTACCGAAATTCCTAATGGCGCTAAGGCTTGTGCCATCCACCCCGAATTGGTGTCAACCACCTGCCCAATCAATAGTTCGTCCCCTATGGTTATAATAAATGCTTTCATCTGACCTTTTGGCACAAAGATATTGCTTTTACATTATCTTATACATTCTGTTTATTCTTATTTTTTTCGCCGGAAAAACGAAAACAAAGCCCAATTGTGCCTTTTCCAAAGTTAAAAACAGTTAAAAATTTGCAATAGTAGTCACAATATGCTTAATTTTAGGATGAATTTAAGTATTACCATAAACAGCGAGAAGTCATTCGCATCCTTATTGGACGGATGTATCGAATGCTGAGTCATCTCAAAAATGCTAGTATGAAAAATAAATACCCTTATTTCATTATTCTTTTCTTTAGTTTTTTAACCTTTTCACTGATGGCCACGCCTCCTGAGCCACCGGCCGGCTCGGCTTGTAATCGGACACCAAGCCATCTTAAGTTTGCCGAAAACAAAGGGCAATGGGAAGATTTTATTCAGTATCGAGCCGACTTGGGCTTTGGCAGTCTATATTTAGAAACCGACCGATTGACTTTCTTCTTGATTGACCCGGAATATACGGCTTCGCACGGGCACGAGCAAGAGACGACAAGCACAGAAAAACTAGTTGATTGCCATGCTTATCACGTTAACTTCCTAAATTCATCCCCCCAAAAAGCCTTCCACGGCTATGAAAAAGAAATAGCTTACGAAAATTATTTTTTGGGTAGTGATGCCCAACATTGGGCTTCGCATGTCGGACAATTCAAACGTGTCGTCTATTCCCATCTCTATGACCAAATTGACTTTCAAACCTACGGCACAGGAGGCAATGTAAAATATGATTTTATTGTCCACCCCGGTGGAGACATCTCAGACATTCAATTGGAATACGAAGGTGTTGACCGTATTTTCTTGCAAAAGGATAAATTACACGTCGTTACATCGGTCAGTGATGTCATTGAACAAGAACCGTATGCCTACCAGCTTATTGACGGACAAAAAATTCAAGTTCCTTGTAAATACACATTGACCGGCCAACAACTCGGGTTTCGTTTTCCGAAAGGATACGACAAAAACTATGAATTAATCATTGACCCCACCTTGGTATTTGCGTCCTATACCGGTTCTCTCAGTGACAATTGGGGCTTTTCGGCGACCTTTGACTTTGAAGGCCATTTGTATGGTGCGGGTGCTTCTTTTTATACCGGCTATCCTATTACGACCGGTGCTTTCCAAAAAGCCTTTGGCGGGGGGATTACGGATATTGCTATTTCTAAATTTACAGCGGCCGGAGACCAGCTGATTTATTCTACTTATTTGGGGGGCAATCAAGCAGAGATTCCACAAAGTTTGATTGTCAATAATCTGGGTCAATTAATCGTACTAGGCACCACCAGCTCGACCAATTTTCCGACCACATCAAACGCTTATGACCAAAGTTTTAATGGAGGAAGCAATGTCAAAACATCCAGCCAAATCACCTTTTCCAATGGCTCGGACATTATCTTATCTATTTTCAGTGAGTCCGGTGATGAGTTGATTGCCTCTACCTTTCTCGGAGGCTCCGGCAATGACGGGCTGAATATTATTGCCTTTCACCAGATGAACTATGGGGATGATTCTCGCGGAGAAGTATTTGTCGATGCCGACAACAATATTTTAATTGGTTCTGTCACCTATTCTACTGATTTTCCGGTAACGGCCGGCACGCTTCAACCCACCGCAGCAGGCGGCAAAGATGGCTGTGTTGTGAAATTGGCTTTTGACTTGAGCTCTATCATCTGGAGTACTTATCTTGGCGGGGTGGATGATGATGCGGCTTTTTCGCTAAAGGTAGGAACTGATCAGAATATCTATGTCTGTGGGTTTACCCAAAGCTCTGATTTTCCTACGACTTCGGGCACGATACACCCCGGATATATGGGGGGCAATTCTGATGGTTTTCTTGCAAAAATAAACCCGACAGGAACACAATTATTGGCTTCTACATTTTTGGGCACAGCAGATGAAGACAGAGCCTACTTTCTGGATTTCGACAATGCAGGTGACGTTTATGTGGCCGGCCAATCCAAAGGCGGCCAATACCCTGTGACCGCCGGAACATTTTCTAACGCAGGTAGTAGTCAGTTTATTCACAAACTCAGACCTTGGCTGAGTACGACGGTTTTTTCCACTATTTTCGGCAACGGCAATGGGGATCGGGAACTATCGCCGTCTGCGTTTATGGTAGATGTTTGTGATCGTATTTACTTTTCGGGTTGGGGCGGAAAAACCAACCATAGCAAGGTACTCATCAATGGGATGCCCCTTACTTCAGGAGCCATTCAGACCACGACGGATGGGAGTGATTTTTACTTTGCCGTATTCAAACCCAATGCCACAGATTTGGAATATGCAACCTACTTTGGCGGTGGCACTTCAAGGGAGCATGTGGATGGAGGCACCAGCCGATTTGACAAAACAGGTACCATCTACCAAGCCGTTTGTGCCGGATGTGGCGGGCATAGTGATTTTCCCACTACACCGGGGGCTTATTCAAACACCAACAATGCCAGTAACTGTAATTTGGGGGTCATCAAATTCAATTTTGAGCAACCTGTCTTAATCGCAAAGGGTAAGCCGTCCCCGGACTTCTCCGGCTGTGTGCCTTTTAATGTTTCGTTTTTAAATCAAAGTGTAGGTGCAACGGACTATTATTGGGATTTTGGAGATGGCACAACAAGTACCGAAGCCACCCCGACACATACCTATAACATGACGGGCAATTACAAGGTCATGCTCGTTGCTTCCGGTATCGGAGCTTGTAACGGCGAAGACACGACGTATATGAATATTTCGGCATTAATTAATAATGAGACACATACTACAGACAAAGATATATGTCAAAACGAAGCCATTACCTTAAGCCCAAGCTTCCCGATTGTTGGCGCAAGCTACGAATGGAACAACGGCTCTACCCAATTCAGCCAGACCGTCATGGATGATGGCGTTTTCTGGGTCAAAACAAGCTTAGCCAACTGTGTATATATCGACACCTTCCATGTTACACACAAACTTTTTGGCGGAAGCGACTCACAGGAACTAACATTTTGTGAAGGAAGTCAAGTAGAATTATCTGCTACAACCGCTTCAGATAACGACCTCTATCAATGGCAAGATGGCGTCAGCACTCAAACGATTACAGCGACCGATCCGGGCGTGTATTGGGTCAAAGCCTTTTCCGGAACCTGTGTGCACATTGACAGTTTTCAGCTCATCCAAAATCCTTCTTTTAGCAAAACGGATGAAGCCACTATATGCTACGGAGACTCTGTTTTTTGGGGCGATCAATATTATTATTCCGACACCTTGGTGACCTATACTTTTTCTTCCGTGGATGGTTGCGACAGCTTGGTCAATCTTGCCATGACGGTACACTTTCCCTACAAGGACACATCGGATATTCACCTTTGTACGGGAACCCCCTTTTCGCTTCCTGATGGCACGACGACCACCACTCCCGGCTGGTATCATTTTGAATTGACCACTGCTTTTGGGTGTGATTCTATCAAGAATTACAACTTATCTTATTTCGATCGAAATCATTATCTCCAAATCATTGAAGATGATTTTGCAGTTCAGTTGGGTTATTCCAAACGCATCCATTTGGCCACAGACTTGGCTGATTCATTGCATTGGGAACCGGCCATTTACTTGGATTGCGACTCTTGTCTAAGTGTCAAAGTCACACCTTTCCAAGAAACAGAATACTTCGTTTCCTCCATCGACCAAAATGGTTGTCTCTATGTGGATTCCATCACCGTATTTGTAGATGAGACGCAGCATGTCTATATCCCCAACGCCTTTTCGCCTAACAATGACGGCCGGAATGACCTATTCCAAATCTACACGGACAACGGCGTAAAATCCATCAACTATCTAAGAATATTTGACCGCTGGGGCAATCTGGTCTATGAAGGAAAAGATATGAATCCCCGCGAATCCCGAATTGGTTGGGACGGTCGTTTTCACGAAAAAGAGATGAATCCGGCGGTCTTTGTCTATGTGACAGAAGTCCTTTTCCTAAATGGACGAACGGAAGTCTATTCGGGGGATTTGACTTTAATTCGTTGAGTTTAGTCCGGAAAGTTTTCTATCGAAAAAGCACCAAATTTTATTCTGTTTGGAGTTCTTGTTCAACTGTCTAATTGCCTTTGGCGTTCAAGTGACAAGATTTCTTTCCTGCCTTTCCGTTATACCGTTACACCGTTACACCGTTCATTGCCTTCGGCGTTGGTTTTGACTGTAGTCCTTGGTTTGATGTCACTCGCTATTACTTCTTGAAATCACTCCAAACTCCAACCACATCCACCGAC
>JALVCY010000022.1 GCA_027009605.1 Saprospiraceae bacterium | reverse complement strand
AGGCGACGAGTTGGCAGACGAAGCCCAAAAAATATTGGACTTGGCCAAGCCGCTCGTTAAAGATGCCAAGGATAAGGCTGAAGTAGAAACGCTTCAAGGATTTATCTACACGGCCAAACTGGTTGTGGATCCGATGTCTCGAGGCCAAATGTATAGCGCCCTTTCGGGCAAAGCCTACCAAACGGCATTGACCTTGGATGCGACCAATCCTAGAGCCAAACTCATGCAGATTCGCGGAAAAATGGGTGCAGCACAGTTTTTTAAGCAAGATTTAACGCCCTTTATCAAAGAGACCCAAGAGTTGCTTAAGGTCTGGGATAATTTCAAACCTAAATCAAATCTTTATCCCAATTGGGGAAAGCAAATGGCCATGGGTATCGCCTATCCAAAAGCGAAGCCAACCGCCATAGTACCTGCCGAAGCAAGCAAGGCCATTGAGTCTGTCCCAACGGCTTCTGTCACTTCCAAAGATGGCTATTCTGTTGCGGTATTGATTACCGGACTTAGAAATGATAAAGGAGTCGTCCGCATCGCCCTTCAGGATGACCAAAAGAAAAGTCTAGAGACCAGAAAGGTGACAATTTCCGGTCATCAGGCACAAACCACCTTTGAAGGTTTGCCGGCTGGACAGTATGCCATTAAGTTTCAGCACGATGAAAATGAAGACGGAAAACTTAATTTTGGATTTATGCACATTCCTTCAGAAGGCTATGGATATTCTAATAATGCCCGGGGTACGATGGGCCCGCCGGATTTTAAAAAGACATTGTTTACCCTTTCGGGAAATACCAAGCTTGAACTTACCACCAAGTACCATTGAACCCGGCCGGGACGATGGGGGCGAATTGCATTCGCCCCCATCGCTGTCTTTATAAATTTCCTATCTTTGGCTCATAATCTTAATCTGTGGAATCAACCGGCATCCAATTTAAGCAACTAACCTGGCCATTAAGCCCAATCCAGTATTGGTTCTTGGCGCTTACGGCTCCGTTGATTTTCATGTATTTTACTTGGCCGGCGTCTTTTGAAGACATGCACACCTTTTGGAAAGCCTATTCTTGGTACACGATTGTAGGCATAACGCAGGGATTGGGGCATGGTTTCATTAGTTTGAATTTGGATAAAAGGCTGTCTTGGCGGCGGTATCCCAAGGCTCGTGCGATGGTGGCGATAATAACCATAGTCGCCTATTCGGTGTTGGCGTATGTTGTTGTGGGGACGATATTAGCATTGGCTTGGTATGACATTTCCTTTTCAAGAGCCTTGACAAATGCGATTGGTGACGTCTGGATTGCGGTGAAGATTTCCTTTGCGTTTGCGTTTGTATTTGCCACGATATCATTTTTTATGCATTGGCAAAAAACCAGATTGGAAGCAGAGCGCCTTCAAAAAGAATTGGCCAGTCACCGCTATAATATGCTCAAAAATCAAGTGAATCCCCATTTTTTGTTTAATAGTTTGAATGTCCTTTCTGACTTGGTACATGAAGATGCGAACCTTTCGGAAAAATATATCCAGCAATTGAGCAAGATTTATCGCTACATTTTGGATAGCTCCAAGCATCAAATCGTACCTTTGACCAAAGAATTGGCTTTTATCGAGTCCTATACTTTTTTGTTGAAAATCAGATTTGGTGAAAAGATAAAAATACACTTGGATGTAGAAGCACCGGAGTCGGACTTTATCGTTCCCGTTTCTGTCCAAATGTTGATTGAAAATGCAGTTAAACACAACCAAGTCACGAGCAGCAACCCTTTGGTTGTCCGGATTTTTCAAGAGCAAGGGAATATTTGTGTCCGGAATACCTTGCGGAAAAGATTAACTCACGAAGACTCTTCCGGTACGGGGTTGGACAATTTGAGAGCGCAATACAAGTTATTGGCCAATCGGCCCATCAATGTGGAGCAAACCAAGGACTTTTTTAAGGTCTGTCTGCCTATCCTTCACCAATCTAAAAAAGATTCATGAATATCCTAATTATTGAAGACGAAGCCAGAGCATCCCGCCGGTTGGCAAGACTCATTCAGCGTGTGGCCCCACAATTTAATATCGCAGGTCAAACGGAGTCGGTCGCCCAATCCATAGATTTTTTGCAAAAAGAACCCAATATTCAGCTGATTTTCTCGGATATTGAGTTGGGAGACGGGACGAGCTTTGAAATTTTCCGCAAGGTGCAGTGTGAGACTCCCATTATTTTTACGACAGCCTACAATCAATACGCCATTGAAGCCTTTAAGGTCAATGGGGTAGATTACCTGCTCAAGCCCATTGATGAGGATGATTTGGCGAAAGCCATAGAAAAATACCGGCGTAATTTTTCAACACAAAGCATTCCGGACATACAGGCACTCTCTAATTTGATGCATCAACTGCAAGGAACATCCTACAAAAATCGCTTTTTAGTCAAAGTCGGAGACAAGCTAAAAAGCATCCAAACTACAGAAATTGCCGCATTTTATAGCATGGCCAAAAGTACGTTTTTGCTTACCAAGACGAAACGAAATTATGCCGTCGATCAGCCCCTGGATCAATTGATAAAAGAGTTGGAGCCCGCACAATTTTTCAAAATAAGTAGAAAACACATCGTCTCTTTGGATGCTCTTGACGAAATCCTAGTCCATAGCAATTCCCGACTCCTTTTGCGTATCAAAGGCTTGGAAAACCAAGAAGTAGTGGTGGCTAGAGAGAAAGTTAAGGATTTTAAGCTTTGGCTAGGTGAAAACCACCGGAACTAAAAAGATTAATTGCCCATAAAGCAAGATAACTAATATACAATTTTGTTTCATGCATAAATTCCGTTAACTTTGTAACCACTTTGAGAAACTTCTCTTAGGTATTGAGCAATAATAAAACTCCTTCAGACAAAATATTTTTGTGCTGAACAAGGCGCAAAATTGGGCGTTATGCCTAGCATAATAACCAATCTTGTAACACAGTGCAGTGCAAAAAGATAGCCCATTACGGGGTAGGTTATTGTTGCTCAATGGCTTAGGTTCATTAAAACCAAAAGATTATGATACATCCAGCTTTGCTTTTTAACCTTGGTATGCAGGAATTGCTTGTCATTATGATTGTTATTTTGTTGTTGTTTGGTGGCAAGAAAATACCTGAATTGATGCGCGGCATGGGAAAAGGTATTCGTGAGTTCAATAACGCCAAAAACAGCTTGGAAAGCGAAATCAAAGATGGCATTCGTGAAGCAGAACGCAAGGAAGTTGATAAAAAAGTGGAGCGGTAGTTTTACTTCTGTATCCGGTTTTTGATAGGGGCAAATACGATTCGCCCTTATATTTGGCTTTCTGTTATCTTATTGGGTTGGGCGAATGCGATTCGCTCTTACTTGTGTCTATCCTTTCTGTTGGGCGAATGCGTTTCGCCCTTGCATTTTTCTTATTTGGTTGGGCGAATGCTCTTCGCCCTTGCGAGCATTTGATTCGTGCTCAACGACCCTATTTTTAGCAAAAAAATGGAGGCAAAGCCCAATTGTGCCTATGCAGAATTCAATATGTTTTGATGAAAAGGGACTGAATTGATAAATTATAAATTGTTTTAATATAAACAGTATTGTTTCAATTTTTTACCCTGAATTTTTTTGACAAAAAAAAATTATTTTTTTTTTCAACATGAGAAATTGAATAAAAAAAAAAGGTAAAAATTTTGGAAAAGTTAAATATGTAATTCTACTTTTTCTAATTGTTATTTTTAGAGTGAGTAATATATATAAAAAAAAGTAATTTGTCTAATATAGCTAGGGTTGGCGGTGGAAAACGTTATAAGAATGTGGAAAACTCATATCGAATCAACCTTTTTCCACATTTTCACCCCCTATTCTCCACAATTGTGGAGAAGCAATCGTATTTGTTTTACATTTTTTGTCATTTTTTTTGCTTAGCTTTGAAAAAATGATCGAAAAAAGCGATTTTAACATAGTATAATCAGTTATATGTGTCGCTTTTCTCAAGAAAAAATGCAAGGAGAATAGACAAAAATGGCCATTTTCCTTTAAAAATGGAGTAAAAACCTTGTTATACTCTATTTTTCTATATATGTTTCAAATAAAAACTAAGATGAGCAAAGAAACCAGCAAAAAAACGTCGATTTCCAATAATCGAATGGGACGTAAAGCAAAAGTGAATGAAACTTCAAACTATATGTTTGGCAAGGTTCAGCCCCAAGCGATTCCATTGGAAGAAGCCGTATTGGGTGCTTTGATGCTGGATAAAGAAGGATTGGTCTCTGTGATGGATATATTGGTGTCTGACGCCTTCTATGTAGAGGCGCACCAGCATATCTATATGGCTATTATGCATCTCTTCGAAAAATCCCAACCGGTGGATTTGTTGACCGTGGCCGAACAGCTAAAAAAAGATGGGCACTTGGAAGATGTTGGTGGGCCTCATTATTTGGTGGAGCTGACAAACAAGGTCAGTTCTGCGGCTAATATTGAGTATCACGCAAGAATTATCTCAGAGATGCATATCAAGCGGGAGTTGCTGCATCTTTCTACCAAGATTATTAATGAGGCTTATACAGACACGACGGATGTATTTGATTTGCTGGAATTGGCCGAACAAGGCTTGTTTGCGATTACCCAAAATAATCTTTCCAAGAATTTTGAAGAGCTGAGCGGGCTGTCGGCTTTGGTCGTCAAAAAAGTCGAAGAGCTGTCCAAACAAACCGATGGCTTTACGGGGGTGCCTTCCGGATTTACGGAACTTGATAAAATCACATCCGGTTGGCAGCAGTCTGATTTGATTATTGTGGCTGCAAGACCTGGTATGGGTAAAACGGCCCTGACCTTAGCGCTTGCGCGAAATGCAGCCATGGATTATAAAAAAGGAGTGGCCATTTTTTCCTTAGAAATGGGCTCTGTACAGCTGGCGCAAAGAATCATTGCCGCTGAAGCTGAAATCAATATGAAATCCTTGCGGAATGGCCAACTGGAAGGCCATGAATGGGTACAGTTGCAGAAGACTATTGAAAGAATGTCTGACGTACCGATATATATAGATGATACCCCGGCCATCAATATCTTTGAATTAAGAGCCAAGTGCAGACGACTCAAATCCCAATCTAATCTCGAAATGGTCATTATTGACTATTTGCAATTGATGACTGCCGGAGGAGATAGTTCTACCAAAAACCGGGAACAAGAGATTTCCATGATTTCTCGTTCCCTGAAGGGCTTGGCCAAAGAGCTTTCTGTCCCCATTATTGCCTTGTCCCAGTTGAGTCGTCAAGTAGAATCACGGGGAGGTGTCAAACGCCCCCAATTGTCCGATTTGCGGGAATCGGGAGCGATTGAGCAAGATGCAGATATTGTGACCTTTATTTATCGTCCGGAGTATTATGGATTGGATACAGATGAAGAGGGAAATTCGGTGGCAGGCATGGCCGAATTTATTATCGCCAAACACCGTAACGGCCCTACGGCCACAGTGAAATTGAGATGGATTGGGGATTATGCCAAATTTGCCGACTACCAAGAAGTCAATTTTGAAAACATGCCCGAAGGCTTGACTGCTTCCGTGCCCACAGCGATTACAAAGCCTTCTAAAATGAATGATGATGATATTGGGGATGTGCCTTTTTAGTCTTTGGCTTGAGTAGAGGGTGTTTTTTTTTCTTCATTATTCGATATTCTGCATTCTGCATTCGATATTCTGTTCGTTTTTTTTTAGTTGATAGAGTTGAAAAAGTTGATTCGCTCGCAAGCTTCGCTAGTTGAAAAAGTTGAGAAAGTTGAGACGTTCGCCTTCGGCTCACTGGGTTGAGAACTCGTCCTTCGGACTTCGTGGTTGAGTGCTTCGCAGGTTGAGACGGTTTGGGTTTTTGTTTGGGTTTTTACTTCATTATTCGACATTCTGCATTCTG